>DATHVN010000040.1 GCA_035461305.1 Euzebyales bacterium
GCGCGATCGTCAGGGCGTTTCGACCGGCTGGCGGCTCTCCTGGGTCGTCTGCGAGAACGGCGCGAGCAGGATCGCGCCCAATCCGAACACAACGACGAAGAAGGCCAGCCAGCCGCCGACGATCGGTAGCGAGGTCGCGACCACGACCAGCAGCAGGCCGATGATCAGCGACCACCAACGTCGCCCGGTGGAGGTCGAGCCGATCACCAGGTCGCCGAACGTCATGCCGACGATGGCGGGAGCGCCGAACGCCACGGCCAGGAACAGCAGGAAGCTCAAGACGACCAGCATGACGACCACCGCGAAGATGAGCGCGGCGAGCAGGTCACCCAGCCCGAGGAACCCAAGGATGATCGCGAGAAGGGTCACGATCAGGATGAGGATGGCCACCGCGACGAGGACGCCGGCCAGTGCCAGCACTCCAAGGCCGAGGCTCGTGAGAGGCCGCTGCCGCAGGGTGCGGACGGGATCCGTGATCACGCGCGGCGCAAACATCAGCGCGAGCGCCGCCAGCGCCAGGATGCTCACGTACCGCTGCAGGGCGGCGAGTACCCGGTCGGCGACCGTCGGCGCACGCTCTTCGGGTTCGACAATGGTGACGTTCTCGGTCCCACCGATGGTCCCGTTTCGCGTGTAGGCACCGGCGGACCCCAGGACGTCGCCGCCGACACTGCCGTTCAACACCATCTGGCCCGTTCCGAAGACCAGATCCTCACCGACGTCACCGGACAGCGTCACACGACCACCGGCGACGAACAGATCCTCTCCGATCGTCCCGGGCACGTTGAGTTGCCCGCCCGCCGCCCGGACGTCGCCGCCGACCTCGCCGGCGAGGTCAACCTGACCCGCGGCGACCATCAGGTCACCGCCCACCCGTCCCGTGACGTCGACCTGCGCGGCCGAAGCGATCAGGTCTCCGGTCACGGTGCCCTCGATGCGCACAGTCCCGCCGGACGCGTAGAGGTCGCCCTCGAAGACCTCACCTTCCAAGATCAGGATCTGTTCGCCCGCGCGCAGCTTCCCCCCGAGCTGCGTCGTCTGCGCCAGCGCCGCCGACGCACTCGCCGCGACGAGGAGTACCACAAGGACCGCCGCTCCGATGGTCGAACGACGGCCTCGGGTGCTGACAGCAGCCGCGATGCTCGGCACAACTCACTCCATCCTCCCTCGAGATGAGGGTCCGTCGACCCTACACCGCGCTCGTCGTAGCACGTCAATGTTCGGCTGCGGGCGTGGAGGGTCGAGAAGGGTTCGTCGAGGATCGCGTCAGGTACGTGGATCACGCTCACGCCGAGCACAACGCATGCCGGCAGGATCCGCGAAGCACGAGCAGAGCTCAGCGGCCGTCGACGTCCATAGGATGTACGTCGATGGCTGCCGACACTGGACCGGCGATCGTCGTCGAGGACCTCACCCGCCGCTTCGGCGACTTCGTCGCCGTGGATCATGTGAACTTCGCGGTCGGGCAGGGCGAGGTGTTCGGGTTCCTCGGACCGAACGGCGCCGGCAAGACGACCACGATCTCGATGCTGACGACCCTGCTACGACCGACCGAGGGCAGCGCGCGGGTCGCCGGGCACGACGTCGACCACGACGACGCGCAGGTCCGGCAGGCGATCGGCATCGTGTTCCAGGAGCCCAGCCTCGACGAGCGGCTGACGGCCCGGGAGAACCTGGAGTTCCACGCCGTGCTGTACGGCATGCCGCGGGCCGAACGCGCACGACGGATCGACAGCGCGCTGCGCCTGGTCGACCTCGAGGACCGGGCTGACAGCATCGTCGAGAAGTTCTCGGGCGGCATGCGACGCCGACTGGAGATCGCCCGCGGCCTGTTGCACGTCCCCGCGGTGCTGTTCCTCGACGAGCCGACGCTCGGCCTGGACCCCCAGTCACGGCGCTCGGTCTGGCAGCACCTCCGTAGCCTCCGCGAGCAGACGGGTGTGACCGTGTTCATGACCACCCACTACATGGAAGAGGCCGAGTTCTGTGACCGCATCGCGATCATCGACCACGGCCGCATCGTCGCGCTGGACACGCCCGAGGGCCTGAAGCACCTGGTGGGCGGTGACGTCGTGGTGGTCACCGCCCCCGAGCCGCAGGCGCTGGTCGACTACCTGAGCGACCAGGCCCTCGAGCCGAGCCGGCGCAACTCCGAGGTCCGCGTCGAGGTCGACGACGGCGCGCGGTTCATCCCCAAGCTGGTCCGCGGGTTCCCCGGCGAGATCGACGGCGCCAGCCTTCGTCGGCCCACCCTTGACGATGTGTTCCTCAAGCTGACCGGGCGCACCATCCGCGAAACCGAACTGGACGCCGGCGACGTCGCGCGCGACCGGATGCGGCGATTCATGACCACGCGGAGGCGTCGATGAGCCCCGCCGCCGAACCCGGTTCCATCCGCGACGCGCGCACACCGCTGACCGACGCCAGCGCCCAGTCAGGCCGCCACGCGATGATCGCGGGTGCGATCGGCATCATCTGGAAGCGGGAGATGCTGCACTGGTGGCGTGACAAGCCCCGCATCATCAGCTCGACGGGCTTTCCGCTGATCTTCCTGCTCGTCTTCGGCAGCGGGCTGTCCGGAGCGATGGGCAGCCTGATCGGCGGCGGTGCGCAGGCCGTCAACTTCGAGCAGTTCATCTTCCCCGGGATCATCGCGATGTCGGTGTTCTTTGCGGCGCTGTTCAACGCCGTCTCGTTGGTGTACGACCGCGAGTTCGGGATCCTCAAGGAGATGCTGGTCGCACCCGTCAGCCGGGCAGCGGTCGCGTTCGGCAAGACGCTCGGTGGGGCCACGGTCGCTACGCTGCAGGGCACCGTCGTCTTCGCGTTCGCGCCGCTCGTGGGCGTGCGGCTGAGCCCACTGCTGGTGCTGCAACTCTGGCCGATCATGTTCCTGGGCGCCTTCGCGCTGTCGTCGATGGGCGTGGCGATCGCCGCGCGCATGCGCTCCATCGAGTCGTTCCAGATGATCAACCAGTTCGTCATGTTCCCGCTGATCTTCCTGTCGGGGATCTTCTTCCCGCTGCAGGGCCTGCCGGCGTGGATGAACGTCCTGGTCCGCATCAACCCGGTGAGCTACGCCGTCGATCCGCTGCGGCGACTGATCCTCGAGGCCCAGGGCCTGCCAGACGCGGTGATGGACCGGCTGGCGGCGTCCGGCGTGGCGTTGTCGATCGGCGGTCAGCAGATCAGCGTCGCACTGGCCATCGGGATCATCGCCGGGTTCGGCGTCGTCATGAACGTGCTGGCCATGTGGCTGATCAGCATCCGCGACTGATGCCCCGCGCGTGTAGCGTGAGCTCAGGTCCCGGTCGGGCGGATGAGAAGGAGCCGTGATGCCCGCAGAGCTGAACCACACGATCGTCGCCGCCCGGGATCCGGAGGGGTCGGCGAGCTTCATGGCTGGGATCCTCGGGCTTCCCGCGCCGACACGGTACGGGCCGTTCATCGTGGTCGAGGCCGCCAACGGCGTGTCGCTCGACTTCATGCACACCGACGAGGAGGTCACGTCACAGCACTACGCCTTCCTTGTCACCGAGGCCGAGTTCGACGAGATCTTCGACCGCATCACGGCACGTGGGCTGGCTCACTGGGCCGACCCCGGCCAGCGACGTGCCGGTGAGATCAACACGCGCGACGGCGGGCGCGGCGTGTACTTCGAGGACCCGGAAAGCCACCTCCTCGAGATCCTGACCAGGCCGTACGGCAGCGGCGGCAGCTGAGCGTGTCGTACCAGGCTCCGTCGACATCGGTCGAGCTCGTGTCGTCAACGGTCACGGCGCATGTGAGGGTCTTACGCGCGGACAGCGAACCCAGCGGAACAGGGCGGATCGCTCCGCGGTGCCCGGGCGCGCTCGGTGCTTGACGCCACGCTGCAGAGGACACACAATCGCATGACAGCCGCGCGGGAGCTTCATCATGCGACGTCCAGTGCTCGCCATCGCCATGCTCGTGACCGCCCTGGTGCTTGCGGCCAGTCCCGCCGCGGCGGCCAGCTACCCGGAGCGGATTCCGCTGCCGGACGGCTTCTACCCGGAGGGCATCGAGGTCGGCGCGGGCCATGACTTCTACGTCGGGTCCCTGTTCGACGGGGCGGTGTACAAGGGCGACCTTCGCACCGGCGAGGGCGCCGTGCTCGCAGCGGGCGTCGAGGGACGGTTCCTCGCGGGACTGAAGTACGACCGCCGCTCCGGCCTGCTCTGGGCGGTGGGCGGTGACGGCGAAGGCACCAAGCTGTTCGCGTTCGACGGAGCATCCGGCGACCTGATCCACGAGATCGCCATCCCCGGCGCCTTCATCAATGACCTCGTGGTCGCCCGCGACGCGGTCTACATCACCGACTCGCTGGCGGACGAGCTCTGGTCAGTCCCGCTCACCAACCGGGGAGCCCCGGCCGGCGCACCCCGCGCCATCCCCCTGTCAGGTGACTTCCAGTTCGTCACCGAGGGGGACCTGCCGATCAACCTCAACGGCATCGACGCCACTGCCGATGGCAGGACGCTGATCGCGGTCCACTCCACGCTCGGGGTCCTCTACCGCATCAACCCGGCCACGGGAGTGGCGACCGAGATCGACCTCGGCGGCGGTGCCGTGCCCTTCGGCGACGGCATCGTGCTGCACGGCAGGACGCTGTACGTCGTGCAGAACTTCCTGAACACGGTTGCGGTCGTGGAGCTTCGGCCGGACCTCACATCGGGTCAGATCGTCAATGCGATCACGAGCGATCTGTTCCGCGTGCCCGCCACGGCAGCCATGTTCGGCAGTCGCCTCTATGTCGTCAACGCGCGGTTCGACGTCGCACCGCCACCGATCCTCGGCGGCCCACCTGTCTCCATCGACTACGACGTCGTGCAGGTACCCACGCGCTGATCCACTGCGAACGACGCCCGGTGGTCACGCTGCGTGAGGTTGCGTGCGAAGACCACCGGCCCATCCTCGAATGTTGCGGCAGAGCTGGTAGGGCAGGGACGGCCCGGCGGGCTCACCACTCCGTATAGGGGTGGGCGATGAGGTTGGCGTTGAAGTAGCGGGGGTCGTCGGTGACCTCGTCGCCGAGCCAGTCGGGACGTGTGAACTCCTCGTCGGGGCTGTCCAGCTCGACCTCGGCGACGATGAGCCCCTCGTTGACGCCCCCGAACTCGTCGATCTCCCAGATCGTGCCGTCGACCTCGACGACGTGTCTGGTCTTCGCGATGATGGGCTGCTCGCACAGCTCGTCGAGCATGGTGTTGGCATCCTCGACGGGGATCTCGTACTCGAACTCGGTCCGGGTCGCGCCGACCGTGATCCCCTTGATGGTGAGCGTGCCCTCGTCGCCGGCCGCGCGGACACGGACAGTGCGCTCCATGACCGTCGACAGGTACCCCTGGCGGATCACCGTCGACGTGCCCTGGTCCCGCCAGCTGTCGTCGGTGACGAGGAACTTGCGCTCGATCTCTGTGCCCACGCGACAACCTCCCGGTCCGTGGTCAGCGGACCGCGAACCGCCCTCCGAGCATGTCCCGGATCGCCCGCGGATAGCTGACGTTGTCGTTCGTTTCCAGCCCGAGCTCCCGGCGAACCTCGCGCAACGCGTCGAGATCGGTCGACTCGATCGCGACGGTCCGAATCGCACGCCCTTTGATGCGGACCTGCGAGACCTCGGCGCCGCACGGGTCGACCGTGTACATCTGACGGCGTTTGGTCACGTCGACGGCGGCCAGGTCCGGGTGCGGCTCCACCACCTCGTCGACCAGCTCGGACAGCGAGTAGGCCTCCCGGTCCAGTGACGACGGCGCCACCCCGAGCAGCGGGAACAGGTCATCCGCGAGCTCTCCGGCATCCACCGGGAACCCGACCTTCCGATGCACGGTCCACTGCTCGAACCCGTCCCGGACGTCGACGAGCCGCTTGATGTCGAGCAGGTCGGCTCGCGCCTTCGGGTTGACATCGAGCACCGCGGTTGACACGACGTAGGTCTCGGCGCTCTCACGGCCCTCGCCGGCCTCCGCCAGCGCGCGCAACCGGTCGCTCACGCCATCCAGACGGTCACCCCACACACGGAACTCAAACCGCGCTTCGCCCCCGGTGGTCATCTGCGCACCCACCTCGCCGACTGCCCTCCCAGTGTAGAGGACGGGTCACGGGGAGGACCGCGTGCTGCCGTCGAGTCGACGGCGCTGCGGCATCGCAGCACGCGGCAGGCGCGCAGCACGGCGGGGCGATCCGCCGACGTGGGCGGACGTGTCGGTCACGCCCCAGCGCTGGCCCCTTGGCCGGTCACCCGACGAACGCCTCCAGCGCGGCCTGCTCGTCCTCCAGCTCGTCACGGAACCGCCTGGGGATCGGTACGAACGGAGCGACGACCACGCCGCGCTTCTCGATGGTCCAGGTGCCGGCGACCTGACCGTCGACCAGCACAGTGTTCACCGAGTGCGGCCGGCGGATGTGGAACACCTTGTCGCGACGGTCCTCCGGCAGGAGCTGGGTGCGACGCGCGTGCACGAGCAGGGTGGCGTCCCACGTGCCGAGGAACCGGACGGGGACGTGCACGCACCCGTCGGGCAGGGGCCGGCGTGGCAGGTCGAGCAGCTCGCCACCGTCCTCGTCGGCGAACGTCCGCAGCGTCATCCGATCGAGCACGTCGTCGAACGCCCCGACCGGCATGCCCGCCCACGAGGCGAGGTCGTCGCGGCTCGCCGGTCCGAACCCGCCCAGGTAGCGCTCGACGAGCAGCGCCATGGCGGCGTCGTGCTCGACCGGCGCGGACCACGCGGGTAGCTCGTGGTGCGCCAGCCCGTACAGGTGGGCGCGCCGCCGCTCCCACGTCCCCTGCGGCGGCACCCGCAGCAGTTCGAGCCACTGGCTCAGCGTCTCCCAGTAGGCGGCGTCGATGCCCTCCGCCTCGAGCCGGTTGAGCAGCTCGGAGCGTTCCAGCGGACCGTCGGCGAACCAGCCGCGCACCTGCGCGGCGACCGCGTCGTAATCGAGCGCGTCGAGCTTTCGCATCCGCGCCGCCCGCGCACCGTTGTCCTGCCGGCTCTGACGCGTCGCCTCGAACAGCACCGGGTAGTCGGCGGCCGAGACCAGGTGGATCGTCGACCGCAGCAGAGTGGCCTGCACGACCTGACGACGCTCCAGCGCCCGGGTCACGCGCGACCGCGTCACGCCCTCAAGGCGGGACCAGCACCCGACGTAGCCGCTCGGCGCGTACTGCATCTGCAGCCCACCCACCGACTCGAGCATCGCCGGTAGCGACGCCGTTGACCGCCGCAGCAGGTGCTGACGCGCCAGCAGGGCGCGGTTGAGCTCACGATCGGTCAGCGTCCTGATCGGCCCGGTCATGTCCGTGAGCCTAGAGGGCGGATGGACACCCATCGCCGACCCGGAGCCCGCACGATATCCACAGGTTATCCACAGGTGCGCGGAGCCGGCTCACTCCTCGACCGTCAGGTAGTCGGGCGGCACGACGTCGGTCAGCCACATGCCCGCGGCGGCCCGGAACAGCAGCTGACCGTCGGCCGCCATCCGCCCCGCGGCGACACGCAGCACCGCGGGCCGGCCGTGGCGCGCGCCAACGTCCCGTGCGGCCGCGACCGTCTCCGACAGGTGGACGTACCGTCTCCCGCGGCGGAGGATGCCGTCGGCCAGCGCCAGCGGCACCGTCGACGCCGCGGTACCGTGAAACAGCAGGTCAGGAGGCTGCGACGGCCAGTAGCCTAGGTCGACCTCGCGGCTGTGGCCGTAGCGTGCGCGGATCAGCGCGCCGTCCTCCGACAACTCGAAGCGCGGTCTTTCACCTGCCGCGACGACGGCGGCGATCGCCTCCCGCGTCGCCGGAGACCGCAGCACCTCGAGCAGCGCGTCGACCCGCGCCCACCCACCGGGGAGCAGCGTGACGTGCCCGCCATGCCGCAGATGGTAGGCCATCGCCTTCGACAGCCGACGCCGGTCACTCAGAGCCGGTCGTCCTCGTGCATCCACAGGTCGTCGGCGAGCACCGGCTCGCCGTGTCCGGCACCGCTGAGCCCATCGGCCAGCTTGCGAGCGCAGTCGGGACTCCCGCGGTAGCGCCCGTCCTCGATCGCCGTGATCACGTCGACGGAGACGCCCGACATCCGGGCGAGCTTGTTGACCGACAACCCACGCTCGTCACGCAGCCAGCGCAGCAGGTCCGAGTCGATCCGCATGCTGCAGCGTACAGGTCGTCGGCGCTCCTCACGACACGCGCATCCATGCGCCACGGCGCCATCCCGCATCTTCGTGCACGGGTGGCGATGTCCATTGACCGCGGGCGCCCGCTCGGTCAGGCTGATCGCCGCGTCGAACAGGAGGGTCACGATGTCGAAGGTGTACTGCAGCGCAATCGTGCCGGCGCCGGTGCAGGAGGTCTGGGCCCTGATCCGTGACTTCGGCCGCTTCGCGGAGTGGCACCCGGTGGTGACCGAGAGCAGGATCGAGGGCGACCAGAGGGGCGACACGGTCGGCTGCGTGCGGACGCTGCCGCTCCCCGACGGCGGCAGCCAGCACGAACAGCTGCTCGCGCTGAGCGACCTGGACCACTCGTGCGCGTTCACGATCACCGAGGGGCCGGTCCCGCTGGCGAACTACCTGTCGGAGCTGCGACTGCGCAGGGTCACCGCCGACGAGACGACGTTCGTCGAGTGGGTCGGGCAGTTCGACGTCGCCGACGCCGACGAGGCCGAGGTCTGCAACACGGTCATGACCGTCTACCACGCCGGTCTGCAGGCGCTGACGGACCGGTTCAGCGGCCGCTGACCCGACCCTCGCCGTCTGTGGCATCGCCTTCGGCAAGCTGCGCGATACCGGCGACCACCGCTGTCGTTCCGACGCAGGTTCGAGGCCCAAGGCGATCGACTCGTCCCTGCGCTCCGGCTGCTGGCGGCGCTGATCCTGAGTCGACGCTGTCGTACCAGCTGCGCATCGCCGAATCCTGCGGCCACCGGTTCGCCGTCCACAGGCTCCGGCCGACGGATGGCCCTGAGCGCCGGCGACGGCACCGGGGTGGCGGCGAGCGGTTCGGGCAGTCGACGTCCGGCCCGTGGAGCAGCGGGGGTAGCGTCACGCATCCCCGGTCAGCCGGGCCACGTGGGCACGGTTGAGCGCCGTCGAACGCTCGAGCACCGCCCGCAGCAGGCGCAGGTCGTCGTCGGTGTGCTCACCGAGCAGGCGCATGCCGCCGACCACGAGCGGCATGAACACCTCGCGGCGGCGCGCCCGCTCCAGTTCGGTCGTCTGCACGACGACGCGGCGGCGGTCGACCGGATCGCGTGAACGCTCGACATAACCCAGCGTGACGAGGCGGTCGACGACCTTCGTCACGGCGGCGGCCGACAGCGCGACGGCGTCGGCCAGTGCACCGGCCGTCAGCGGACCGCGGCGGTCGAGCACCTCGAGGCAGCGCAGGTCCGTGCGGTTGATCCCGAGGTGCGCAGCGGCGGCGTCGAGTGCGGTGTCAACCGCACTGAACAGCTCGCGGAAGGCACGATCGACCTCGACGACGAGCGGCCGTCCGGCACCCGCCGGCGGTGATCCCTGATCTGCCCCTACCTCGTCGGGGTCGGGTTCGGGGTCGTCCCGCATATCCTTCACCAGGTTGAACGTTCACCATGCCAAGCATGAGAACGACACCGTACCTCCAGCTGACCGCCGTCCTCGTGACGGTCCTCCTCCTCGCCGGCTGCGGCGCCGTCGCGGCCGGGATCACCGATGAGCCCGGCCCACCCGTTGCGACGTCGACGGTGCGGGTGGTCGACAACGACTTCGAACCCTCGGACGCCGAGGTCACAGTGGGCGACACCCTGACGTGGCAGTGGGAGGGCGACAGCGACCACAACGTCGTTGGCGACGGCTTCTCCAGCCCCGTCCAGCGCGACGGCACGTTCGAGCACACCTTCAGCGAGCAGGGGACCTACGCCTACCACTGCACGCTGCACGGCGGGATGCGCGGCACCGTGACCGTGGTCGCCGCCGTCGGGCAGGGGGCCTGACATGCGCGCGTTCCTGTCGCCGCTCCACCGCGGCCTCGTCCACCTCGTCACCCTTGCCGTGCTCGTGCAGGCGGTCCTGGCGGGGCAGTTCGTCAGCGGGCTCAACGACCTGCTCGGCGCGCACGGCGCCGTGGGCGGGATCGTGGAGCTCGCCGGCCTCCTGCTGTTCGTCGTCGCGATCGCACACCGGATCGCCGGTGAGCGCTCCCGCGTCGCGCTCTGGGGGACGGTCGGTCTGGCTGTCGCGCTCCAGGTGCAGGCCGGACTCGGTTGGGCCCCGGGCGCGCTGCCAACCGCGATCCACGTGCCGCTCGGCGTCGGCATCTTCGCAGGCGCGGTGGCGCTCAGCGGCTCGATCGGGCGGAGCCTGACGACGGGCACGCCCGACCGGTGGCAGGGTGGAGCCGAGCACGCCCGGACCGCGATGCACTCCTGAGCGACAGCGGACCGGGATCCCTTCCTACGGCACGGGACGATCCCAGGTGGTGCGGTTGGCGACGATGTCACCCCGCCGCACCCGTCGCCTCGTCGCCTGGGCGCTGGCGATCGCCGCCCTTGTGCTCTACCTCGCCGACCTGATGGGCCTCAAGCCGCCTCCGCGGATCCTGCCGAGCCTGGTGCTGGTGGTCGCCGCGGTCCTGGTCGGCGTCACGCCGCGCCCGCGGGCGGTGAACCGCCCACCGGCGCCACGCGACCGGGCCATGGCGATCGCCGGACTCACCCTGCAGCTGCTGCTGTTCGTCCCGATCCTGCCCGTCGGACTGATCGCGCCGGGCGCGGGTGTGCTGACCATCCACGGGCTGTGGCTGGTCGGACTGCTCGGCGCATGGTGGCTCCGGCGCTCCGATCCCGCCGTCGCGCTGGCCATCCCATTCGTCACCGGGGCGACGATCGCCGGCGTGTTGTGGTACGGCACGACGGTCCTGGGCTGGCAGCCCTGACCTGTCGACGAGCGCGACGTGGCTGACGACCGGACCGGTCACGCGACCGGGGGCGACGCGCCTGCCTGGATGAGCTGCACGGCCTCTGCGTCGCCGACGCCGACTGACACGGGCTAGCATCCCACCCGCCATCGGATGTCGGATGTGGGGAGCGGCTGTGCAGGCGGAGACGGAGCTGACCGGAGCGCGGATCACGTCGTTTGGCGGGCACACGCCCGAGATCGCCGCCGACGCGTTCGTCGCCCCGGGCGCGACGGTCATCGGCCGGGTCCGCGTCGGCGCGCGGTCGTCGGTGTGGTACGGCACGGTGCTTCGCGGCGACGTCGCCGACATCTCGATCGGTGAGGACACCAACATCCAGGACAGCTGCGTCGGTCACGCCGACGAGGGCTACCCCCTGGAGATCGGCGACCGGGTCACCGTGGGCCACCGCGTCGTGATCCACGGCTGCAGGATCGCCGACGACGTACTGGTCGGCATGGGTGCGGTGCTCATGAACGGCGTGACGGTCGGCAGCGGGTCGCTCATCGCCGCCGGTGCCGTGGTCACGCAGGACACCGAGATCCCCGCGGGTTCACTGGCCGCCGGCGTACCCGCCAAGGTGCGCCGCCAGGTCGCCGACGCCGAGCGCGAGCTAATCGCCGGCGGCGCGCGGCACTACGTCGAGCTCGCCGCGCAGCACCGCGACCTGTAACGCGGGGTGGCTGCGACCCCACGTCCTGTGGTTCGACGAGACCTACGACGAGCCGCGCTTCCGTTTCGACAGCGCGCTCGCGGCGGCAGCGGACACGTCGCTGCTGATCACTGTCGGCACGTCGGGTGCGACCACGCTGCCGACCCTGGTCGCCCAGCGGGCCGCGGCTGTCGGCGCGACACCGATCGACGTCAACACCGACGGCAACCCGTTCGGCGACCTGGCACGCAGGACCGGCGGAGCGGCGCTGCGCGCGCCCGCGACGGCCGTGCTGCCTGCACTCGCGGACCGGGTCGCCGCGGCGACCGGCGGTTGAGCTGTCAGCCCGGGCTCACTTCTTCCGGTCCCACAGCGAGGACGCGAACCGTGCCACGACCTTCGGCGCGGTGAGCCAGGCGATGCGCCTTCCCGACCGCGTGTTGGCCAGCACCTGATCGGCCAGCCACGGCGCGACCGTCTCGACGTCGTCGGCGAGGACGTCGAAGATCCGCTTGGCACGGTCGGCGCGGTCGAGCGTCACGCTGCCCAGCAGCAGGTCGGTGCGAACCATGCCGGGACTGATCGTGCTCACCTTGACGGGTGTGTGCTTCGTCTCACGTGCCAGCGCCTTCGCGAGGTACCGCACGGCGTACTTCGTGGTGCCGTACGGCACGGTGCCCGGGCGCACCTCACCGCGGCTGCCAAGGCCCTCCATGAGGTAGACGTGGCCCTCCCCCTGGGCGAGCATCCCGTGGATCGCCACCCGACTGCCGTGGACCGTACCGGTCAGGTTGGTGGCGACCACGGCGGACAGGTCGGCAGGATCCTGCTCCCACAGCGGCGCTGCGCGCGTCGAAATGCCGGCGTTGTTGATCCAGATGTCGACCCGGCCGAAGCGGTCGACCGCAGCGTCCCACAGCGCCTGCACCTGTGCGGGGTCGGCGACGTCGCACGGACGTCCCAGCAGGCGCGCCGCCGACCCGCGTCCGAGACGGCCGAGCGCGTCGTCGACGCGAGCCTGTGACCGGCCGCACAGCGCCACGTCGCACCCGCGGGTCAGCAGCGCCCGCGCCAGCCCGAACCCGATCCCCCGCGTGCTGCCCGTGACGACGACGGTGCTGATGGGTCCACCTCCGCTGCGCTAGGGCTGGACGCAGCTCAGTATCCCCGCCGCCGTCAGGACATGCGACGACCGGTGGCGCGTGGCCACCGGTCGTGTGCACGTCGGCGCTCGCGGCGCCAAGGTCAGCGGATCGCGGTCAGCACGCGCAGGGGGTCTGCGGACTCGCGGCCCTGCTGCCACAGGCGCGTTGCGACGATGCCGAAGGCGCGGGCACGGGCCACCTCCGGCTCGCGGGTGTCGCTGACAACGGAAAGCGCGGCGCCGGTGATCCCGGAGCGGTGTGCGTGGTCGACGATCGTCTCGACGTCGCACTCGACCGCGCCCATGCCGTGGCGGTCGATGTCGTCGGCGATCCGGTACAGGTAGCGGTCGTTGATGCTCATGATCTCCTCCTTCACAGGCAACGCTATGCTCGGCAGAGCATCATGACTAGCGATAGTCTCTAGTCGTATTGATAAGCGGAGCTGATGATCATGGTCGCCGGACGAGCCCTCGAGATCAGACACCTCATCGCGTTCGACGCCGTCGCCCGCGCCGGCACCTTCGGTCGGGCGGCCGAACAGCTCGGCTACACACAGTCGGCGGTGAGCCAGCAGATCGCGGCGCTCGAACGCGCCGTCGGTGCACCGCTGTTCGACCGGCCAGGCGGCCCTCGTCCGGTGGAGCTGACCCCGCTCGGGGAGATGCTCATCGGACACGCGCACGACATGCTCGAGCGGGCCGACGCGGCCGCCCGCGACATCGAACGGTTCCGCGCCGGGGTCATCGGCCGCATCGACATCGGCACCTACCAGAGCGTGTCGACCGCCCTCCTCCCCCAGCTGATCGGCGCGCTGCGGGCCGAGCGTCCCCAGCTCGAGGCCCGCCTGGTCGAGATCGACGACGAGGAGGAGCTGGTCCGCCGGGTGCTGGACGGGCAGCTGGACATCAGCTTCCTCGCCGGTGAGGCTCCGCCCGAGATCGAACAGGTCGAGTTGTTCATCGACCCGTTCGTGCTGGTCGCGCGGCCCGGTGACGTCGGGGACGGGCCGGTGCCGGTCGACGATCTGCGCGGGCGTGGGCTGATCGGGCAGCAGGACAACCAATGCCAGCGTCGCGTCGACAACGGGCTACGCGCGGCGGGCCTCGAGCCCGACTACGTGTTCCGCGCCAACGACAACGCGGCCGTGATCAACATGGTGCGCGCGAACATCGGCATGGCGGTGCTGCCGCTGCTCGCGATCGAGCCGGATGACACACGCGTCGCGGTCCGCGACCTCGACCCGCCGATCCCACCGCGGCACGTGTCGATCGGCTGGCGGCGCGGCCGCACCTTGTCGCCGACGGCGAGCAGGTTCATCGAGATCGCCCGCGAGATGACCGCCGACCTGCGCACCCGCACGGTGGCCACGACCGGCTGACGGACCCCCATTCCGGGGAGCGCACCGACCACACCGGTCGACCGCCTCCCAGACCCACCCGACCCGCACCTCCGGGGAGCCAACCCACCACATCGGTCGACCTACTCCCCAGGACCGGCCGGGTTTCCCGGCGGCGAGTTGCGCGGTTCGGATCCGGGGTTGTCAGCCTGACCGAGCACCGGCAGGCTGTCGGCGGCCATCAGCTACCGATGGCCGACGGCAGGTGCGGCGTCACGAGCCGGGCGATCAGACGCTCGGCCTCGTCGAACGCATCCTCGCTGCGGCGGATGCCTCCGACCGCGATGGCGCCCTCGAGGACCAGAAGGATCTGGGCGGCCAGCGCGTCGGCGTCGGCGACCCCGGCATCGACCAGGATCTGGCGTAGACCCCGCTCGACGTTGTCGATCGACCCACGGACGACACCCAGCGCGGGATGCCCGTCGTCGGCGAGCTCGGCCGCGGCGTTGATGAACGCGCAGCCACGGAACGTGGTGCCGTCCGGTCGCTCGCCGTACCCGCGGACGTAGGCGCACAGGCGTGCGATTGGATCGTCCCCCGCCCGATCGAGCAGATCGGCCACGCGGCGGCGCCAGCGCTCCTCCCGGCGGTGCAGGTAGGCCGTGACGAGGCCGTCCTTGCTCCCGAAGTGGTTGTACAGCGTGCGCTTCGACACACCGGCCTCCTCGGCCAGCGCGTCGACGCCGGTCGCCGTGATGCCTTCGGTGTAGAAGCGGCGCTGGGCGGCGTCCAGCATCCGCGTGTGCACGTCTTTGGTCGCAACTGTCTCAGCATCCATGTGGCAATCGTACACCGATCGGTGTACTCTGGCGGTGTAAACCGATCTGTGTACTTCAGGAGGCGCCATGTCCACGACACCGCTGCGCACCCCCGCGATCCGACGCACGCTCCGCGAGCTGTTCGGCCCGCGTCGCCCGCCACAGTCCGTGCGTCCCGGAACACCCACGCCGAGCGACACCCCCGCCCGCAGAGTCCCGGCACCGCGCTACGAAGCGCTGGCCATCGGCCTCGGGTGCGACCACCTGGGTCGCGACACCACCCGCCTGCACCGCTGAGGCCATCCGTCACGCGGCTGAGCCCGGCCCGCCCGCGACGCGCACCGGGGTTCCCCGCCCGGCACGTGAGGCGTAGCCTCGACGGTGTCCGTCCGAGGAGCAGCCGATGACCGACGTACAACTCACCCGGCGTCTGCACGACGCCACGATCGCCGCGTTCGAACGCCGTGAGCCGGCCGGTCGCGCCCTGGCCGACATGGCCGAGCACATCGCGCAGGCCTGCCACGACATGGCCGTCCGGTTCCATCGCAGCGGCACGCTGCTGGCCTTCGGCAACGGCGGGCCGTCGACCGACGCGCAGCACGTGTCGGTCGAGTTCGTCCACCCCGTCATCGTCGGCAAGCGGGCCTTGCCGGCACTGTCGCTGGTCACCGATGCGGCGACCCTGATGGGCGTCGCACGTCGGTCCGGGCTCGACGAGGTGTTCGCCCACCAGATCGGCGTGCTCGGGTCCGGCGACGACATCGCGCTGGGCATCTCCTCGGACGGCAACGACCGCAACGTGCTGCGTGGGCTGGAGGCTGCACGCGGAGCCGGCCTGCTGACCGTCGCCCTGCTCGGCGGCGACGGCGGCCGGATCGCGGCGAGTCCAGCGGTCGACCACGCCCTGGTGGTCCCCGCCGACGACCCGCACGTGGTCAAGGAGGTCCACGTCACCGCCTACCACGTGCTCTGGGAGCTGGTGCATGTGTTCTTCGAGCAGCCGGGTCTGCTCTCGGGTGGGGTGGGAGCACAGTCCTCCACGGGGGGTATCGAGGGGCTCTACCCATTCCTGTACGAGGGCAGCTCGGACCTCGACGCCGTCCTCGCCGACGTCGCGCGGTCGACGGCCGAGAAGGCCAGCGACATCGTCGCGCTGCGCCGGGCCGTCGGCGACGCGGAGGCCGGGCGCGTGGCCGGATGCGCAGGCGACCTGGCCGACGCGTTCGCCGCGGGCGGCAGGCTGCTCGCCTTCGGCAACGGCGGCTCCAGCTCCGACGCGCAGGAGGTCGCGCAGAGCTTCCTCGATCCGGCGGACCCCGACATGACGCCCCTGCCGGCGCTGTGCCTGACCAACGACGTCGCGGTGATCACCGCCCTGTCCAACGACGTCGACTTCGACGTGGTGTTCGCGCGGCAGGTCCGGGCGTTCGGCCGGCCGGGCGACGTCGTCGTGGGCCTGTCGACCAGCGGCAACTCGCCGAACGTCATCGCCGCGTTCGAGGCCGCCAGGGACCTCGGCATGATCACCGTCGGGCTCGCCGGCAACGAAGGCGGGCAGATGGCCGAGTCCGATGCGATCGACCACCTCTTCGTCGTGCCGTCCGCATCGGTGCACCGCATCCAGGAGGTCCAGACCACGCTGTACCACGTGCTGCGTGAGCTGACGGCGCTGGGCCTCGAGGCGTCGACGCCGTCCGATGGCGACATCGACCGGAGGACCGATGTGACCAGCAGACCGTGACGATGTACGACGAGCTCGCCTCGGTCTACGACTGGCTCGTGCCGGACGCGTTGCTCGAGCCCGACGGCGCCGTCGCAGCGTTCGGGGGCACGATCGGCGAGCTGCCGGCGGGTGCACACGTGCTCGACTGCGCGTGCGGCACCGGGCAGCTGGCGGTCGGACTCGCCGCCCGCGGGTTCGACGTCGTCGCGTCCGACGCCAGCGCCGGCATGGTCGAGCGCACCCGGGCGTTCGCCGCCGCCCATGGCGTGGATCTGACAACGGTCGTGTGCTGCTGGGAGGACCTCCGTGAGGCGGTTCGCGGACCGTTCGAGGCCGTGTTCTGCGTCGGCAACTCGTTGACCCACGCCGAGGGTGCGGTCGGGCGCCGCGCCGCACTCGCGGCGATGGCCGATGTGCTGGCGCCCCGGGGCATGCTCGAGGTCACGTCGCGCAACTGGGAGCGGCTCCGGGCGCGGCGCCCCAGCCTCGATGTCGCCGACGAGGTGACCTGGCGCGCCGGCCGTGCCGGTCTGGCGATCCGCGTGTGGTCGCTGCCCGAGGCGTGGGACGCACCCCACCACCTCGAGGTGGCCGTCGCTCTGCTCGACGGCCACCGGGTCGTCGACGTGATCAGCGAGCGTGTGACGTTCTGGCCGTTCACGCACGACGAGCTGACCGCCGAGCTGCGGACCGCCGGGCTCGACCCCGTGTCGAGCACCTACACGCCGGACGCGGAGCGCTACGCCGTCATCGCACGACGGCCGCACCGTCCGGATGACGGCCCCCACATGGTCGTGGAACGGTAGGCGTCGACCGCGGCGAGTCAGGCTGCGCGTGCGTACTCGCTCGCAGCGGGCTGGTCTGTCGCCGGCTGCGGTTCCTGACTCGCGGCCGCCCGTGCCTTCGCGTTCCTGATGAGCTGTGCGAGATAGGCCGGACTGATCATGGCGTGCCTCCGTGTGATCGCCCGCCGGGGTCGGCTCCCGTCGGTCGTCGGGTCGTGCCGGCACCCTACGAACGATGGACCTTCCGACGGTGAGCGTCGGATGAGGACTTCATGAGGATCGTTGACAGGGTCGTGGCCGCCTCCGGTACGCTGATCCATGCCTGCCTGAGGGGTGAGGCCGATGTCGACGGTCACGGGTCATCCTCAGCGTGGAGGTCTGTTCGTGACGCCACGACGAGATCGCACGCCTCCGTGGGCTCGTGGAGGGCTCAGCCTGTCGGGTGCTGTTCGTCCATGGGATGAGCGGGACGGGCAAGTCGATGCTGCTCCGGCAGACCGCCCGGTGGACCGACCCACCGGCGTCGCGGTTCGTGCTGCTCGACTGCCAGGAGATCGAGCCGACCGAGGCCGGCTTCCGCAGTGCGCTACGGGGCGCCATCGGTGGCACCCCGGACGAGGACGGCTTCGCGTGGCTCGGGACGATCGCCGACCGAGTCGTCATTTGCCTCGATCAGTATGAGGTGCTACGCCTGCTCGACACCTGGCTGCGGCACGAGGTCGTCCCAGCGCTGCCAGCGAACGTGCGACTGCTCATCGCCGGCCGCGAGGAGCCACACACGGCGTGGAAGCGGCTGCCCGCCGGCACGTTCGACACCCGACGACTCGTCCGCTGTCGACCGCCGAGAGCACGGAGCTGCTGACGCTGCTCGGCGTCGACGACGTCGCCCGCGACACGATCGTCCGGTTCGCCGGGGGACATCCGCTCACCCTGGTGCTCGGCGCGCTCGCGGCACGTGAGCACCCCCACCCGCGCGCTCCGCGACATCACGCTCGACCGGCTGCTCGACGAGTTCACGTTGGTCTACCTCGACGAGCTGGACCCGCACACGCGTGAGCTGCTCGAGGCGGCGGCGGTCGTCCGTCGCGTCACGCGACCGCTGCTGGGCGCCCTGCTTCCGGACACCGACGCGTGGAAGGGCCTCGAGACGCTCGCGGCGCTGCCGTTCGTCGACCGGACCGGCGAGGGCCTGGCGATCCACGAGTCACTGCGGCAGGCGGTCGCCAACCACCTCCGGGCGGCCGAGCCGACCCGTCATCGGTTGCTGCGGCGGCACGCTGGACGTACCTGCGGACCGAGCTTCCACGGTGGCGCGATCCCGGACGACGCGGTCGAGATCGACGGGATCGCCTACCACGGCCTGTACCTGGACTTCGGCCCCTCGTCCGTCGACGGATGGCTCACCCATCGCCGCGGAGGAGCTGGGGCTGCCAGAGGACGACATTCTGGACGTCCGCCGACGGCAGCTGCTGCTCGACGGCGGTCGCATGGACCTTACGCCCCTCGAGTTCGAGGTCGTCCACTACCTGCGGGAACGCGAGGGCACACCGGTCTCTCGTCAGGAGATGCTGGGAGACATCTGGGGCTACGACACCATCATCGGTTCGAACGTCGTCGACGCCGTCGTCGTCGGGCTCCGCCGCAAGCTCGACCGGCACGCCGACTTGATCGAGACGGTGCGCGGCGTCGGCTACCGCTTCCGCCGAGACGCGCGGGACTGACCCAGCCTGCTACGACCGGCGGAGCCCCGGGCCGCGGGATCCGGACGGTGCCCGTGTGTGTATCGACGCCACGACGGGCACACGTGGGGGGTCCACCGATCCGAGGAGCTCCCATGGTCAGGTCACGACCCACGAGAACCGCCGGCAACGTCCTGCAGCGGGTCGGACGTGCGCTATCGGGCGGTCCAGCACCCCGCACGCGCGCCCCACGCAGCCGTCGGCCCCGCACGAGGACGCGCACCCCGCGCGGCCGTCGCACGCCCACCACCGGCAAGGGCCTGCTCCGGCGCCTGCTCGACTGACGACGTCGCCGTCACGACCGCACCCGGGTGCGCAGCCGGTCATCGGCGACCGGACCGCCACGCGGGTGCGGCACCCGCCCGGACCGCCGCAGTTGGCCGGGCTACCCCGTGGCGGCGCGGTCGCGTGCGGCGGCGACGGCGGTCTGCCCGAGGCAGATGCCCCCGTCGTTGGGCGGCACGCGGACATGGGTCAGCACGTGAAAGCCCGCGCCCTCGAGCGCGGCGACCGTCCGCTCCACCAGCAGCACGTTCTGGAACACCCCACCGGACAGCGCGACCATCGTCAGGCCCGTGGCGTCGCGCACCCGCGCGCACGCGTCGACGGCCGCGGTGACCATCGCGCCGTGGAAGCGCGCGGCGATCACGGGGACCGGCGTCCCGGCGCACAGGTCGTCGACGACCGACCGGATGAGGTCCGACCCTGCGATCGCGAACGGCTCGGTGTCGGTCAGGACGGCCCGGTAGCCGCCACGCTCCACCGGATCCGCGACCTGCTCCAGCTCGATCGCGGCCTCGCCCTCGTAGCTGACGGCGTCGCGCACGCCGACCAGCGCGGCGACGGCATCGAACAGCCGGCCCGCGCTCGACGTCGGTGGCGAGTTGACGTTCGCCTCGGCCACGGCCAGCACCTGCGCCCACCGGTCCGCGTTGCGCTCGACGACCTCCAGCCCGTCCGGCATGTCGTCGCCGTAGGCGCGGCGCAGCCAGCTCGCCGCCATGCGCCAGGGCTCGCGGATAGCGGCCGCACCGCCCACCAGTGGCACCGTCTCGACGTGGCCGACCCGCTCGAACGAGACCAGGTCGGCGACGAGGACCTCACCACCCCAGATCGTGCCGTCGACACCGAACCCGGTGCCGTCGAACGCCACGCCGATCACCGGATCGGATGTGCCATTGTCGGCCATGCACGACGCGATGTGCGCGTGGTGGTGCTGCACGCCGACCAGGTCGACACCGTCGAGGTCGACCGCGTACTTCGTCGACAGGTACTCGGGGTGCAGGTCGTACGCGACGATGACCGGCTCGATGTCGAACAGCCGGCGCAGGTGGGCGATCGCACCGGTGAACGACCGGTACGTCTCGTAGTTCTCCAGGTCGCCGATGTGGTGCGACAGGTAGGCGCGGCGGCCCTTGGCGAGGCACACCGTGCTCTTGAGCTCCGCACCCACCGCGAGCACGGGCCGCGGCACGGGCCGGCCGAGCAGCACCGGCTGGGGCGCGTACCCACGCGAGCGGCGGACCAGCAGCGGGCGGTCCCCTACCATCCGCACGACCGAGTCGTCGACGCGGATGTGGATGGGTCGGTCGTGGGCCAGGAACGCATCGGCGATCCCAGCGAGCCGCGCCAGCGCGTCCCCGTCGTCGAAGGCGATGGGCTCGTCGGACACGTTGCCGCTCGTCAGGACGAACGGGCGACCAACGGCATCGGCAAGCAGGTGGTGCAGCGGAGTGTAGGGCAGCATCACGCCGAGGAAGCGGTTGCCGGGCGCCACCGACGGCGCGATCACCGGCACGTCAGGGCCCCCTGCATCGTCCCGGCGTCGCAGGAGCACGATCGGCGCGGTCGGACCCGTCAGCCGGGCCCGCTCGTGCGGGCCGACCTCACACAGCGCCCGCGCGACCTCGAGATCGGCGACCATCACCGCCAGCGGTCGCTCCTCGCGGTGCTTGCGGGCCCGCAGCCGGGCGACCGCGGCGTCGTCGGTCGCGTCGACGGCGAGGTGATACCCGCCCAGGCCCTTGACGGCGACGATCCGCCCGTCGCACAGCAGCTCCGCCACACGCGCGATCGGCTCGCCGTCGAGCGCCGTACCGGCGGCGCCGACGAACGACAGCCGCGGTCCGCACGACGGGCAGCACACGGGCTGCGCATGGAACCGGCGATCGGTCGGGTCGGCGTACTCGCGGGCGCAGGCGTCGCACAGCGGGAAGCCGGCCATGGTCGTCGTCCGGCGATCGTAGGGGACGTCGCGCACGATCGTGTAGCGCGGTCCGCAGTTGGTGCAGTTGACGAACGGGTACCGGTAGCGCCGGTCGCGGGGATCCCACAGCTCCGTGAGGCAGTCGGCGCACGTCGCGACGTCGGGCGAGACCGGCACGTGGCGGGCGCCCTGCGCCTCGCTGACGACGATCTCGAACGTCGGGTCCCCACGGACATCGATCGGCGTCGCGGTGACATCCTCGATGACCGCCATCGCCGGAGCCTCGTCCAGCAGTCGGACGAGGAACGCGTCGACCGCGACCGGGTCCCCCTCGACCTCGGCGAGCACGCCCGTGGCGTCGTTGCCGACGAACCCGCGCAGCCCGAGCTCGACCGCCAGCCCGTGGACGTAGGGACGGAACCCGACACCCTGCACGACACCGGTGATCCGGATGCTCATCCGCGTCGGCGCCGCCTCGCGCGATCCGTCGATGAAGGCTCACCTCACCTAACTGTGTAATGCCGTGATGGTCCGCGACGGCCAGATGGAAATTGGTTCTCGACAGCGTGCCCCATGTCGTCTTATGGTGCGTAGTCCGTTCCCAGTTGTCCCGGATGGCAACGGTGTCGAGCGTCATCGCGGGTCACCCGTCACTGGGACGGAGGAGGGTCGAGATGAGCGCCGCCTCCACCATGCCCACCATGCGCGACAAGCCGGACACGATGGACGCGAAGGTCCACATCCTCTGGATCAACGCGGGCCTGTCCTGCGACGGCGACTCCGTCGCACTGACCTCCGCGACGCAGCCGAGCATCGAGGACATCGTGCTCGGCGTGCTGCCGGGCCTGCCTGAAGTCGCGGTCCACTGGCCGCTGATCGACTACGAGAACGGACCCGTCGGCGTCCGTGACGACTTCATCCACTGGTTCCACGAGGCGTACAACGACGAGCTCGACGCGCCGTTCGTCCTGGTGGTCGAGGGCTCGATCCCCAACGAGAAGATCAAATCCGAAGGCTACTGGGCCGCGTTCGGCAACGACCCGGAGACCGGCGACCCCATCCCCACGTCGGACTGGGTCGAGCGGCTGGCACCCAAGGCGCTGGCGGTCATCGCCGCCGGGACCTGCGCCACCTACGGCGGCATCCACGCCATGGAGGGCAACCCGACCGGCGCAATGGGTGTGGCCGACCTGCTCGGCTGGGACTTCCGCACACCGGCAGGCATCCCGATCGTCAACGTGCCGGGCTGCCCGACGCACCCCGACAATCTCTCCGAGACGATCCTCTACCTGCTGTACCAGGCGACCGGGCAGGCGCCGATGATCCCACTCGACGAGAAGCTGCGCCCGACGTGGCTGTTCGGCGCGACCGTCCACGAGGGCTGCCACCGCGCCGGCTACTACGAACAGGGCGAGTTCGCCGAGGACTACAACAGCCAGAAGTGCCTCGTCAAGATCGGCTGCTGGGGTCCGGTCGTGAAGTGCAACGTCCCCAAGCGCGGCTGGATCAACGGCATCGGTGGCTGCCCCAACGTCGGTGGCATCTGCATCGCGTGCACCATGCCGGGCTTCCCCGACAAGTTCATGCCGTTCATGGACGAGCCGCCCGGCGCGACCGTGTCGAGCAGGGCCGTCAAGGCCTACGGCGGGATGATCCGCCGCCTGCGCTCGATCACGGCGAAGACCGCCGACAAGGAACCGTCGTGGCGCCGCAAGGGCACGGCGTTGACGACGGGCTACACGCCGCCCTGGCGCTGACCACCGACCGCACCTGACGCGTCCTCAGGACTAGGAGCCATCCATGGCGCACACAGCGGACGTCACCTCCCCGAGCATGACCAGCGTCAGGGAGGAGGGGCTCGTCGAGATGGCGTGGGACCCCATCACCCGCATCGTCGGGAGCCTGGGGATCTACACCAAGATGGACTTCAAGAACAAGGTCGTGAAGGAGTGCTACTCGAGCTCCCACGTCTTCCGTGGCTACAGCGTGTTCATGAAGGGCAAGGACCCGCGCGACGCGCACTTCATAACCAGCCGCATCTGCGGCATCTGCGGTGACAACCACGCGGCCTGCTCGGTGTACGCGCAGAACATGGCCTACGGCGTGCGGCCACCCCCCATGGGCGAGTGGATCATGAACCTCGGCGAGGCCGCCGAGTACATGTTCGACCACGCCATCTTCCAGACCAACCTCGTCGACGTGGACTACTGCGAGCGGATGGTCCGCGAGACCAACCCCAGCGTGTGGGAGCGCGCCAAGCAGACCGAGGCGCCGCACGCGGCCCTGCACGGCTACCGCACGATCGCCGACATCATGACGGCGCTCAACCCGCTGGAGGGCGAGCTGTACCTCGAGGCGCTGCAGGTGTCGCGGTACACCCGAGAGATGTTCGTGCTGATGGAGGGACGCCACGTCCACCCGTCGACGCTGTACCCGGGCGGCGTCGGCACCCAGGCGACGGTGCAGCTGTTCACGGACTACATGGTGCGCCTGATGCGCTACGTCGAGTTCATGAAGAAGAACGTACCGCTGCACGACGACCTGTTCGACTTCTTCTACGAGGCGATCCCCGGGTACGAGGAGGTCGGCAACCGGCGGATCATCATCGGCAACTGGGGCTCGTTCCAGGACCCCGAACACTGCGACTTCCGCTACGAGACCATGGAGCACTGGGGCCGCAAGATGTTCGTGACGCCGGGCATCGTGGTCGACGGCAAGCTGCTGACGACCAACCTGGTCGACATCAACCTGGGCATCCGCATCCTGCTCGGCTCGTCCTACTACGACGACTGGGAGGACGGCGAGACCTTCGTCACCCACGACCCGCTGGGCAACCCGGTCGACCGCCGGCACCCGTGGAACCAGCACACCATCCCCAAGCCCCGCAAGCGCGACTTCACCGACCAGTACACGTGGGTCATGTCGCCGCGCTGGTACGACGGCGAGAACCACCTCGTGATGGACACCGGCGGCGGACCACTCCCGCGGCTGTGGGTGACCGCGCTGGCGAACCTGGTCGACATCGACTACGTCCAGGCCACCGGGTCCAGCGTGAAGATCAACTTCCCCAAGACGGCGACGATGCCGGCGCAGACGCTCGAGTGGCACATCCCCGAGCGGTCCAACACCTTGGAGCGCAACCGGGCGCGCAGCTACTTCCAGGCCTATGCCGCCGGCTGTGCACTGCACTTCGTTCAGCAGGCGCTCGACGGGGTGCGTGCGGGTGAGACCGACACGTTCACGCCCTTCGAGGTCCCCGACGAGGCAATCGGCTGCGGGTTCCACGAGGCGGTTCGCGGCGTGCTCAGCCACCACGTGGTCATCCGCGACGGCAAGATCGCCAACTACCACCCGTACCCACCGACGCCGTGGAACGCCAGCCCGCGCGACGTGTTCGGCCAGCCCGGACCGTACGAGGACGCGGTGCAGGGCCAGCCGATCCTCGAGGAGAACGAGCCCGACAACTTCAAGGGCATCGACGTCATGCGGACGGTCCGCAGCTTCGACCCGTGCCTGCCGTGCGGCGTCCACCAGTACCTGGGGAAGGGCAAGATGCTCAAGGAGCTGCACTCCCCCGCCGGGGTCCCGGACCAGCGGTGAACGTCGACGCCGTCGGCCGGCGCGTCGAGGACCTGCTCGACCAGATCGCCGGCCGCGACGAGGTCGCCGCCGAGCTCACCGAGGAGCTCGTGCGTGAGCTCATGGGGCTGTACGGTGCCGGGCTCGCACGGGTGCTGGACCGCATGGCCGCGGCGGCACCCGACGCCCTGCGGGAGCTGACGGTCGACCCTCTCGTGGGCGGGCTGCTGGTCCTGCACGACCTGCACCCCGACGATGTCGCGGCCCGCGTCGAGAGCGCACTCGAGCAGGTCCGTCCGTACCTGGCGTCGCACGGCGGCGGCGTGCAGCTGCTCGGGGTCACGGGCGACGTCGCCCGGTTGCGGCTGGAGGGCAGCTGCGACGGCTGCGGGTCGTCGCAGGTCACGCTGCAGCACGCCGTCGAGGGCGCCGTGCTCGATGCCGCACCGGAGATCGGTCGCATCGAGGTGGAGGGGGCGGTCGGAACGGGCAGCGGTGGCACCGGACTGATCCCTGCCGAGTCGCTCTCACTGCGCCGCAGGGTCGCCGATGCCGGGTGGGAACCGCTGCCCGACCCGTCCGCCGCCGACGACGACACCGTTTCGACGCGGGACGTCAACGGCACGCGGGTCGCGGTCGCTCGCCTCGATGCCCAGCTCTTCGCCTACCGGGACCTGTGCCCGGCCTGCGGCGGCTCACTGGCCGGCGGAAGGCTTCGCGGCGAGGTGCTCGCCTGTCCGACCTGCGACGTCACCTACGACGTGCGCCATGCCGGCGCCGCAGTCGACGGTGGCTCGGGACTCAGCCCGGTGCCCCTCCTGGCGGACGGCGCGGACGTGCGCGTCGCGGTGGGAGCCCTGCGGTGACACGACGAGGCCTCGCACGGTTCACCCGGCCCTCGCCGGGCCCGGACGCGGGAGCCTCGGACGGCGCGGCTGGCATGGCCGGCGCCAGCACGTCCACCAATGAACTGGACCTCCCACCGACGCTGGCCCGGTTCGTGGGTGCGCGCACGCGTCCGACGCCCGGCGAGGCGTGCGAGATGTGCGCGGTCGCCATCTCCGACGACCATCGCCACGTCGTCGACCTCGAACGCCGGTCGCTGCTCTGCGTGTGCCGTGGCTGCGCGCTGCTGTTCGAACGCACTGCCGGCGGCACTCCGGTCCCCGACCGCCGGCTCGCTGACACCCGCCTGCACCCGCGCCGGTACCGGACGGTGCCCGACCGCTACGTCGAGATCACGCCGTTCACCCTGCCCGGCCCCGCATGGGCGGCACTGCAGATCCCCGTCGGCGTCGCCTTCGTCGTGGCCAACACCCAACTGGACCGCACCGTCGCGTTCTACCCCAGCCCGGGAGGCGCGACCGAGTCCGAGCTGCCGCTCGACGCATGGGGTGACATCGTCGCGGCGAACCCGGCACTGGCAGAGGTCGAGCCCGACGTCGAGGCGGTGCTGCTGCGCACGGGCGGCGACGAGCCGACGTGCCACGTGGTGCCGGTCGACCGCTGCTACGAGCTGGTCGGCGCGATGCGGCTGCACTGGCGCGGCTTCGACGGTGGGACCGAGGTGCGTGAGCAGATCGCGGCGTTCTTCGACGCCATCAGCGCCCGGGCCCGAAGCCCGTCCGAGGTGGAATCGTGAGCAGGTTGCGCTTCGAGGTGGTCGGCGCACGGGCGGACCCGACCGGCGCGGCGCCGACCGTGGTGCTCGGGCTGCACATCACGGCGCCGCCGGACCAGCAGGTGCAGTCGATCCTGCTGCGCTGCCAGCTGCGGATCGAGCCGGACCGGCGGCGCTACGACGAGGCGACGCAGGCGCGGCTGGTCGAGCTGTTCGGCGAGCCGCACCGATGGGCCGAGACGCTCAAGCCGTTCCAGCTGACCCACGTCACCCTGCCGGTCCGCGGGTTCTCCGGCGTGGCCGAAGTCGATCTGCCGGTCGAGCTCAGCTATGACCTGGAGGTCGCAGTCGGCAAGTACCTGCACGCCCTGCGCGACGGTGCCGTCCCACTCCTGCTGCTGTTCAGCGGCACCGTGTTCCATCAGACCCAGACGGGGCTGCAGGTCGAACAGATCCCGTGGGACCGCGAGGCGCCGTTCGACCTGCCGGTCGACGTGTGGCGGGCGGCGCTGGACACCCACCACCCGGGCACCGGCTGGCTCCGGCTGCACCGCGACACCATCGACGCGCTGCATGCCTACAAGACCAGCCGCGGCCTGTCGACCTGGGACGACACGCTCGCGGCGCTGCTGGACGGGACGACCGCGAACGCACCGATCGGCAACGGCCGGCACGTGCCGAACGCCGACACGGGTGGGCGGTCCGCATGAATACTCGGGGCTGCAGTCACGTCCGCGGTTGGCACACGTCATGAGCACCGCGACGACCGATGTCCTCGCGCGGGCGCGCCGGATCGCCGACGCGGTCCTCTACGAGGGCTACGTGCTGTTCCCCTACCGGGCGTCGGCGCTGAAGAACCGGTACCGGTGGCAGTGGGGCGTGGTAGTCCCGCAGGCACAGGTCGAGCTGGGCGCGACCGAGCCCTCGACGCTGTCGTGCGAGACCCAGGTCCGCTGCGCGCCCGGCACGCGGATCGACGTCACCGCACGGTTCCTGCACCTGCGGCTGCGCCAGCTCGTCGACGCCGGCGGCACCCCTGTCGACGAGCTCGACGTCGACGACACCCCCGTCCCGACCTGGGAAGAGGGCCTCGAGCACGAGGTCACTGTCCGGGTCACGACCCCCGACCGTGGCAACCAGCACCGGGACACCGGCACCAGCGGCCACACACCCGCCGAGCGTGGCAACCAGCACCGGGACACCGGCACCAGCCGCCACACCCCCGCCGACCGTGGCAACCAGCACCGCGAGACCGGCACGGGCTGCCACGCGACGGAGCGGTTCGTGCTCGAGGCCGGGGAGGACGTCGAGCAGCTCGGGGCGACGGGGCACGCGGTGCGCACGACATGGCGGGTCACCGGTGCGCTGCGGGTCGAGGCCGAGCCCGCCGGCGACGGCGTGTGGACATTGCGGACGGCCGTGCACAACGACACGCGGTGGTCCCAGCGCCGCGCCCCACGCGACGACGTGCTGCGCCACTCACTGATCGGCGTCCACGTCGTGCTCCACACACACGACGGCGCCTTCGCCTCCGTCATCGACCCGCCCGACTGGGCGGCACACGACCTACGCCAGCGCGGCCTGCACCCAGTTCTGATTGGCAAGAACCACGACGTCGTGCTCGGTGCGCCGATCATCCTGTACGACGATCCGCAGATCGCTCCCGAGAGCCCCGGACCGTCGTTCGACGCGACCGAGGTCGACGAACTGCTCGTGCTCGCGGTCATGGGCCTGACGGATGACGAGAAGCGCCGTGCCCGAGCCACCGACCCGCGCGCGGCGGCCCTGATCGACCGCACCGATACCCTGCCACCTGCGGTGCAGGGGCGGCTGCACGGCGCGATCCGCGAGTGGGGGCCGACGACGCTGGCCCCCGAGCCGGCCGTCGGTGTCAGCGACGAGGTCCGGGACCTGCTCGGCGTCGGTGAGGAGCCGCTGCGTGCAGTCTCACTCGGCGGACACGACGTCGAGGTCGGTGATCGGGTCCGGCTGCGCCCACGCCGCCGTGCCGACGCGCACGACCTGTTCGTCGACGGGCGGGTCGCGTCCGTCGAGCGGATCGTGCGCACCGTCGAGGGCGAGACGTACCTGGCCGTCACCGTCGACGACGATCCCGCCGCCGCCCTGCACCGCTGGTACGGGCGCTTCCAGTACTTCGGCGTCGACGAGGTCGAGCCGCTGCCCGGCCATGCGCCGACGTCCCCATCCACCCCACCGGCGTCCGACGCGGGCGCCGGACACGCCACGCCACAAGGAGGCTAGCCGTGGAGAAATGGATCCTGCGCTTCATGGTCACCGCGATGCTCGCCATCGGCATCTGGGCCGTTGCCGCATCGGTCGATGACATCAAGCGCTACGCCAAGATGCGCCAGATGTGACGAGGAGTCGACGATGCCGAACCGCCGAGGCACCACCATCGAACCGCACGAGCTGGAGCGGGCCCACCCGTTCCCCGCGGGCCGCTTCGCCGAGGCCGAATCCCAGGAGCGGCGCGGCCCGGCCGGCAGCCGTGACCGGGGGTCGGTGCCGACCCGCAACGTGAGCGGGCGTCCCGACTCGTCCCAGGAGGGGCCTGTCGGCTGGACAGGGGTCAACCCGTTGCCGCCGATCGACCCGGCGATGCCGCTGCTCGCCCCCGGTGACCAGGGGGGCTGACCGGTGACCCAGCAGGTCCTGATCGCCGGCGTCGGCAACATCTTCCTGCGCGATGACGGCTTCGGCTCGGAGGTCGCGCAGCGCCTGGCCACGCGGCCACTGCCGGACGGCGTGCGGGTCGTCGACTACGGCATCGGTGGCATCCACCTGGCCTACGATCTGCTCGCCGGCGTCGACCAGCTGATCCTCGTCGATGCGCTGCCGCGGGACCTCGCCCCGGGCACGGTGTCGCTGCTCGAGGTCCAGGCCGACCAGGACCTGCTGTCGACCGTCGACAGCCACGCAATGGACCCCGCCACGGTGTTCGCCAGCCTGCGCGGGCTGGGCGGCCTGCCGCCACCGACCGTGGTTGTCGGGTGCGAGCCGGCCGACCTCTCGGAGGGCATGGGTCTGACACCGCAGGTCGCGGCCGCCGTCGATCCGACCGTCAAGCAGGTCCTGCAACTCGCGGCCGAACGGGCCGGCGGCGTGGGCGCGCAGACCCCGAAGGCTGCGGAAGGACGCTGACGTGCATGAGATCGGCATCTGCGAGAGCGTGCTGGCCGCTGTCGAGCGGCGCGCCGACGGCCGTTCGGTCGACGCGTTCACCGTGCGCGTCGGCACGTTGCTGCGGGTCGTGCCCGAGGCCTTCGCCCAGTCGTTCGAGCTCGTCGCTGCCGGCACCGTCGCCGACGGTGCGCGTCCCGAGCTGGAGCTCGTCCCCGTCAGCTGTCGGTGTGAGCAGTGCGGCGGGACCTTCGACTCCGACGATCCCCTGCCAACGTGCCCGGACTGCAACAGCGTCCGCGTGGCACGGTCGGGCGGCGACGACCTGGTGCTGACATCCATCCGCTATCGGACCACGTGACGAGAGGACCGCCTATGTGCCTGGGGATCCCCGGACGGGTCGTCGACTTCCTCGACGAGACCGACCAGCTCGCGAAGGTCGAGGTCACCGGCGTCCGGCGCAACATCAACATCGGGCTTGTCAAGGACGAAGGCCTGGAGATCGGCGACTGGGTGCTGATCCACGTTGGCTTCGCCATGTCGATCATCGACGAGGACGAGGCCGCGAAGGCGATGGAGGGCCTCCGGCTGCTCGGCGAGCAGTTCGAGACCGAGGTCGCCGACATCGCGGGATCGAGGATCGAATGACCTCGCACGATGTGACGGCGGACCGAGACCTTGCCACCACTGACGTCGAGGCCGGCACCGGCGCGCTGCTCCCGGTGCTCGGCACACCGCCGCGGACGGTGCCCGACACCGGGGCGGCGTGCGCGATCGACGACGACGGCTGCATCACGTGCGGCGACGTCGCGGTGGCCCTGACGGTGGAGGAGGTCGGCAAGTTCGACGCGTTGTGCCGTGACGACGAGGGCCGGACCGAGACGGTCGCGACCGAGCTCGTCGGTGCCCTGACGCCGGGTGAGCGGGTGCTGGTGCACGCCAAGGTCGCCCTCGAGCGCCTCGCACCGGTGGAGGGACGTCGCTGATGCGCTTCGTCGATGAGTACCGCGACCCCGACCTGGCCCAGGCGCTGGCGGCGCGCATCGCGTCACTGGCCGACCCGGGCCGCCACTACAAGATCATGGAGGTCTGCGGCGGGCACACGCACGCGATCTACCGCTTCGGCGTACACGACTTCCTGCCCGAGACCATCGAGCTGGTCCACGGTCCCGGGTGCCCGGTCTGCGTGATCCCGATGGGCCGCGTCGACGACGCGATCGCGATCGCCGAGGCCAACGACGACGTGATCATGACGTGCTTCGGCGACATGATGCGCGTGCCGGGCAGCACCGGGTCGTTCCTCGACGCCAACGCCCGCGGTGCCGACATCCGCATGGTCTACTCACCGCTCGACGCGCTGCGCATCGCCCGCGACAACCCTGACCGGCAGGTCATCTTCTACGCGATCGGTTTCGAGACCACGGCGCCGTCGACGGCGCTGACGCTGGTGCGGGCCAGGCGTGAGCGCATCACGAACTTCTCCGTGTTCTGCAACCACGTGACGATCGTCCCCGCGATCAAGGCGATCCTCGACTCACCGGACCTGCGCCTCGACGCGTTCATCGGTCCGGGCCACGTATCCACCGTGATCGGCTGCCGGCCGTACGAGTTCGTCCCTGCACGCCACGGCAAGCCGGTCGTGTGCGCCGGGTTCGAGCCGCTCGACGTGCTCGAGTCGATCGCCTGGATCATGCAGCAGTTCGCCGACGGCCGTTGCGAGGTCGAGAACCAGTACACGCGGGTCGTGCCGTGGGACGGCAACCCGCAGGCCCTGGGCGTGATGGCCGACACCTTCGAGCTGCGCCCGCATTTCGAGTGGCGGGGCCTTGGGTTCATCTCACACTCGGCGCTGAAGGTCTCGGACCGCTACGCCGACTTCGACACCGAACTGCGCTATGAGGTGCCCGGCGTGCGCGTCGCCGATCCCAAGTCGTGCCAGTGCGGCGAGGTCCTCAAGGGCGTGCTCAAGCCCTGGGAGTGCAAGGTGTTCGGCACCGCCTGCACGCCCGAGACGCCGATCGGCACGTGCATGGTGTCGTCGGAGGGCGCGTGCGCCGCGTACTACAACTACGGGCGCTACGCCAAGAAGCGCCTGCACGTCGAGGTGTGACGCGATGCCGAAGCAGTTCACCGAGCACGAGGTCATCGAGCGCATAGAGGACATGCGCCGTCGGCGGCCACGGTTCATCGACAAGCACATCACCATGTCGCACGGGGCCGGCGGCAAGGCGTCGAGGCAGCTGGTGGAGGGCCTGATCGTCCCGCTGCTGGACAACCCGACGCTGGCCCCGCTGGGCGACGCGGCAGCGATCACGGCCCGGGCCGGTGCCGGCAACGGTGCGGGCGTCCAGCTGGCGTTCACGACCGACTCGTTCGTCGTGCAGCCCATCCGCTTCCCCGGTGGCTCGATCGGCGAGCTCGCGGTCAACGGCACCGTCAACGACCTGGCGGTCTCGGGCGCCCAACCGCTGTGGCTGTCGGCCGCGCTCATCCTCGAGGAGGGCCTGGGCGCCGACGTGCTGACCGCCGAGGTCGAGGCGATGGCCACGGCAGCGCAGACCGCTGACGTGACGGTCGTGACCGGCGACACCAAGGTCGTCCAGCGCGGGAAGGCCGACAAGCTCTACATCACCACGGCGGGACTGGGGGCCAGGGCAACGGGGGCGGCCCTGGCCCCCGAACTGGTCCGGCCCGGCGACAAGGTGCTGGTGTCGGGGACCATCGGCGACCACGGTATCGCGATCATGCTGGCGCGCGGGGAGCTCGACATCGACGCCGACGTCCGCAGCGACACGCAGTCGCTGTGGCCGCTGGTGTCGGCCTCGCTGGACGCCTGCGAGGAGGCGGTCCACTGCATGCGCGACGCGACCCGCGGCGGCGTCGCGACCGTGCTCAACGAGATCGCGCTGGCCACGCGGCTAGGGATCGTCATCGACGAGCAGCGGCTGCCGCTACGCCCCGAGGTCGTCGGCGCCGGCGAGATCCTGGGCATCGACCCGCTCTACGTCGCCAACGAGGGCAAGCTGATCGCGTTCGTGGCGCCCGAGCAGGCCGGCGCGGCGCTCGCAGCGATGCGGTCGCAGCCCGCGGGTGCGGACGCGGCGATCATCGGCGAGGTCCGCGACGAACCTGAGGGCCGTGTGCTGGGTCGCACGACGTTCGGCGGGCACCGGATGATCGACATGCTCGTCGGCGACCCACTGCCCCGCATCTGCTGACCGGCGGTTCCCCGCGGCGCACCACGCTCGCGACGCACCTCCGACGCTCGGGAGTCCAGCGGTCACACGTCGCGTATCCGCCACCGCGACCGACAAACGTCGGCGCACGACCGTCCACGCGCCGTGATGTCAGGGCTCGATGCGGTCCGCGTACTCCTCGGACTTCACGGCGGCCGGATCACAAAGGAACGGCTCCTCCTGCGCGCCACCGGTGTGGTACCGGTAGAGCTGGTCGTCGACCCGCAGGTGCACGCGGGTGCCCTGATGGGGGTCACCGAGCCCTCGGCCGCCGTGTACCGGGCAACCCAGGGCATCGTCGGGCCACGTCACGCGCTGCGCGAGCACGACCTCGATCCGACCGGGCGGCACGCCGGCGCGCTCGGACAGGTCCCGGACAGCCTCGTCCACGACCGGACGCAGGCTGCGCTCCACCGGACGGTCGTCATCATCCGCGTTCGCGAGATCGTCGGGTGTCGCGGCATCGTCGGACCGTGGAGCTGCGTCCTGCTCGGTAGGTGCTGTCGCCGCGACCGCCACGTCCTCGGACGTGACGTCCTGCGCACTGCCCCCGACCTCCTGCGCCGCTCCGCAGGCGGTGGCCAGCAGCAGGCAGGCCGCAACGACCATCGTTCGCACCATCGTCTGCGCTCGCCTGTGCGCCATGTGCCCTCCGTCGACGCCGCCGTCCGTCGATTGGACGTCCCGGTGGAACGCTCGGTTCCCGCGACATCGCTGTCGCCGTCGAGCGTACCCGGCGCTCCGGCGCGCCTGACAGGCCGGGCGTGACCGTGACAGGCGGATGACAGGCGGATGGGAGCGGCCCCCCGCATGGTTGTCCCATGCAGGACATCGCCGCCCCGACCGTCCATCTGACGACCGGATGGGAGCCCGACGTCGCGCCGGGCGACACCGTGCTGCGGCAGTACGTGCTGCACCTTGCCGCCCAGCTCGCCTCAGCGGCCGAGGCCGCGGGTGGCCGGGTAGAGCGCACCGTCGACCTCCTCTGCGCAGACAGCGGCCGACCGACCGGGTTCTTCAACGCGGCGGTGCTGCTGCGACCCCCGCCACCGGACGGCTGGGATGACCTGCTCGACCACGTCGAGGCCTTCTACGCTACGTCGGGCACCGGCACCGTGCTGCTGTGGAGCCCGTGGCCGACGCCGGACCTGAGCCGGCGCAGCTGGCACCTCGAGGGTCACCCCCCGCTGCTGGTTCGCCCATCGAGTGGTCCCGTGCCGGCCGCGGTCGACACCATCGACGTCGTCGAGGTCACCGACCGGCCGACGTTCGACGACTGGACGCGGACCGTGATCGCAGGATTCCCCCTGCGCGAGCTGCAGCACCGGCCCGGCGCACGCCTGGTGGACGAGCGCCTGCTCGACGACCCGCGCTGGCGGTTCTGGGTCGCATACGACCACCGCGCCCCCGCGGCCGCCGGGACCCTGTTCACCGACCTCGGCATCGCCCAGCTCGCCCTGGCCACGACGCGCCTCAGGCCCGTGGCCGCGGTGCCTGGTACGCACTCGTGCGCGAACGCCTGCTCGCCGCACCACACCTGCTCGCTGGCGGCATCTTCAGCGACGACAGCCGCCCCGGCATCGAGCGCCTCGACTTCCTGCCGATCACCCGCTTCACGCTCTGGTACCGCCCTCGTCCGGCCTCGTGACGAGAGGACCGCACCCGATACCCCAGTCCGTCCCCCCAGCACCGCTGAACCACGAGACGAGCAAGGAGCACGTCATGACCACGACCACCACGCCATCGATCACCAGCGACGCCGACACCTTCGCCGAGCACGTGTTCGGCGCGGCCAACCACGCGCTGGAGATCATGGGCGCCTACATCGGCGACCGGCTCGGATGGTATCGGGCGCTGGCCGAGGCCAGCGCCACGCCTGACGAGCTGGCCCAGCGCACCGACACGCACCCCCGCTACACCCGTGAGTGGCTCGAGCAGCAGGCCGTCATCGGCTGGGTCGACGTGACCGACGAAGGCGACACGCGTCGCTTCCACCTGTCGCCTGCAGCCGCGGAGGTCCTGACCGACGAGCAGAGCCTGCTCTACCTCGCGCCGCTCGCGCGGATGCTGGGTGCGTTCGTGCAGGTCCCCGAGCTGCTGGAGGCGTACCGCACCGGCGGCGGCGTGTCGTGGCAGCAGTACGGAGCGGACGCCCGTGAGTCGCAGGCCGACATGAACCGGCCCTGGTTCGAGCACGAGCTGCCGAGGGCGTTCGCCACCACCCCTGCGATCGACGAGGTGCTGCGCCGGCCGGGCGCCACGGTCGCCGACGTCGGCTTCGGCGCCGGCTGGTCGAGCATCGCGATCGCACGTGCCTACCCCCAGGTCACGGTCGAGGGCTTCGACACCGACGCCGCGTCGGTGGAGATGGCACGCCGCAACGCCGTCGACGCCGGGGTCGACGACCGGGTGACCTTCACCCACGCCGACGTGGCGACGCTCGATGGCGAGTACGACGCGGTCTGCTTCTTCGAGTGCCTGCACGACATGCCCCACCCCGTCGAGGCGCTGGCCGCCGCCAACCGCATCGTTCGCCCCGACGGTGTCGTGGTCGTCATGGACGAGGCCGTCGGCGACGACTTCACCGCACCCGGCGACGACGTCGAGCGTCTCATGTACGGGCTGAGCATGCTGGTCTGTCTGCCCGACGGCATGTCCCACCAGCCGTCGGCCGGCACCGGCACGGTGTTCCGTCCGCCGATCCTGCGGGACTACGCACAGACCGCGGGGTTCCGCGACGTCGAGGTGCTGCCGATCGACGACTTCGGGTTCTGGCGCTTCTACCAGCTGCACCGCTGACCCCCCGGGCGGATGCGGGCGGCCGCAACGGTCCGCCCGCGTCCGCGTGCGTCAGCAGTCGCCGTCAGCCGTCGTCGTCGAGCGCAGCGAGGACGTCGAGCAACCACACGATCGCCGCATCGTCATCCATCGCCGCACCGCGGGCGCGGGCGGCCGCGAGCCGCTCCGCACCCAGCCGGCCACCGAGCTCCTCGGCGGCCTCGGCGAGCCGCCTGGCGTCCGCGCCGTACGGCTCCGCCGCGGTCGTCCGGGTCGACAGCACACCGAGCAGCACGGCGGCGTCCTCGTCGGCGCGCAGGCGCAGCAGCATGCCGACGATGCTGCGTGTCGTCACCCACTGCTGGGTCCAGTTACCGGCGCGGTGCCAGCGGTCGACGGTCTCGCGGAACAGCGGCACGGCCCGTGCCGCATCGCCGTGTCGCGCCAGCAGCGATGCCGTCGTGACGAGAGCGACGCCGGTCAGGAAACGGTCGTCGAGCGCGCGGCTGCGCGCCAGGGCGTCCTCCGCCAGCGACAGCGCCCGCTGCGGATCCGTCTCGACCAGCGTCTCGGCCAGGCCGTATGCGGCCCACGCGATGGTCGTCGGCGCGTTGGCCCGCTGGCCCGCCTCGAGCAACCGCTCCGCCTCTGCGACGGCCGCGTCGGTCTCGCCGCGGTAGGCATGCGCCAGCGCCCGGTTGGCGCGGACCCACACGCCGAAGAGGTGCTGCGGGCCGTACGCCGGCATCCGTCCGAGGTCGTCGGCCAACCGCAGCACGTCGTCGAGGCGGCCCTCGTACAGCGCGACGTCCGACAGCGTGTAGCGCGCGACGTAGCCGGCCGGATCGTCTGGACCGTCGGCGTGCGCGAGGCCGCGCTCGGCGAGCTTCAAGGCGCGGGGGAGGTCGCCGCGGAACCGCGCGCTCATCGCGGCGGCGCCGTACGCCCCCGGCAGCCAGGGCGAGTCGATGCCGACCTGCTCCGCCACGTCGATCACCCGCTCCGCCCAGGCGAACGCCTCGCCCAGTGCGCGCTGCTCAACGTAGACCGGCAGCGCCGACACCAGCCGCAGTGCCAGCTCGAGGTCGTGCTCGACGCTCCACGCGTGCGCGGCCCGCAGCTCGTCGATCTCCCGGTCGATGATGACAGCGGACACCGGATCGTCGGCGTCGAACAGTCGGGCGGTGACGTGCTCGGCGAGGTCGACGTGGTAGGCGGCGTGCGCGTGCCGGGCCGCCCGTGTCTCCGCGCGGGCCTCGAGACGTTCCCTGCCGTAGGCACGCAGGGTGTCGAGCAGCCCGTAGCGCGCGACGTCGGCGTCGGTGTGTGCGACGACCATCGAAGCGTCCACCAGGTCGGCGACCACCTCGGCGACGTCATGGACGTCGACGTCGGGAACCGCCGCGCCAGGGCCACCGACGTCGCGGGCCTCGACGTCGGCGTCAGTGCCAAGCGCGACGACGTGCTCGGCGGCGTCGAGCGTGAACGTGCCGGCGAACACCGACAGCCGGTCGAAGACCACGCGCGCCCGCTCGTCGAGCAGGCCGTAGGACCAGTCGACGACGGCCCGCAGGGTCCGGTGCCGCGCCGCGCCGCCGCGACGGCCGCCGCGCAGGACACGGAACCGCCACGACAACCGTGACGCCAGGTCTGCGGGTGTCATCGACCGCATGCGCGTCGCCGCGAGCTCCAGCGCGAGCGGCACGCCGTCGAGCCGCCGGCAGATGTCGGTCACCACTGCGAGGTTGTCCGGCGTCAGGGCGAAGTGCCCCCCGGCGGCGGCGCGGCGGGCGAACAGCTCCACGGCCGGGCTCATCACGGGTGTGGCACTGTCGCCGCCGGCGGGCGGCACCGCCAGCGGTGGCACCTCGACGACCCGTTCCGTCGTGACGCCGAGCCGCTCCCGGCTGGTCACGAGCATCGCGATCCCCGGACACGACCGGACGAGCGCGCCGACCAGCGCGACCACGCCATCGATCACGTGCTCGGCGTTGTCGAGCACCAGCAGCCCGCGACGCGGGCGCAGCACCTCAACGATGCCCTCCACGGTCGTCATCCCCGCCCGGGGCTGGGCGTCGAGAGCCGTCATGACGACCTCGGCCACCGCGTCGTCGGCGTCGATCGACGCCAGCTCGCACCACCAGGGACCGTCGCGGTGGCCAGGGCCGACGAGCATCGTCGAACGCACCGCCACGCTGGTCTTGCCGACGCCGCCCGGGCCGATCAGCGTCACGGGGCCGCCGGCTCCCAGCGCGGCGCAGACCCGCGCGACGAGATCGTCGCGCCCCACGAGGTCCGGCGCGGGAGGCAGCCCCACGGGCTGCACGGGCGGCGTTGGACCCTGCGAGGTCGCGTCTTCGTCCTCGTTCCGCCCGGTCGCGACGGGCAGGTCCGCCGCGACCGACGGTCCACCGAGCTGGGGGTCGCCGCGCAGGATCTGCTGTTCCAGGGAGCGCAGCGCGGCCGAGGGCTCGAGCCCCAGCTCCCTGTCCAGCAGGTCCCGGTAGTCGCGGTAGGCGGCGAGCGCGTCGGCCTGCCGTCCGGCGCGGTACAGCGCCACCATGAGCAGGGCCTGCGGGCGCTCTCGCAGTGGCTGCGCGTCGTTCAGCACCTCGAGCCGCGCGACGGCGTCGTCGGTCCGTCCCAGCGCCAGCGCTGCCTCGATCCGCTCCTCGGTCGCCGTGACCCGCAGCTCACCGAGCCGCGCCGCCTCGGCTCTGGCGAACTCCTCGTCGCGGAACTCCGCGTACGCGTCCCCGCGCCACAGGCCGAGCGCCTCGTCGTACAGGTCGGCGGCCGCCGCGGGGTCACCGGAGGCCGCGCGGGCACGGTCCACGAGGTCGGCGAACCGCGTGGCGTCGAGCATGTCACGGGCCAGCGTCACCGTGTAGCCGGGCGCCCGTGTCTCCACCGTCACCGGCCGGGCGTCGTCGGCACGCAGCCGGCCGCGCAGGCGCGAGACCAGGTTGTGCAGCGCGCCGGTGGCGTTCTTCGGGGGATCGTCGCCCCACACCACGTCGGCGAGCCGGTCGGCCGACACGACCGAGCCGGCGTCGATCACGAGCGCCGCTAGCAGCCGGCGCAGCTTGGGTGACGGCAGCGGCACCGGTCCGCCGTCGTCGGTGACGACCTCGAGCGTCCCGAGCACCCGGACGTGCATCAGCCTGCCGGGTCCACGTCCCGACGACGACGGCCAGTGGTGCCAGCTGCTCGTCCCACGCGCCGGATCGTACGCACGCCACTCCGGAGGTGCACTCGACGGCCGTCACCGCTGCCGTGCAGCGGCACATGGCCGGCATCGGACCGGGCCGTGACCACCCGGCCGTCCGGCGTCGGCGTACGTCGACGGTGGGGTACCAGCGTGGGTGGTGATCGATATACCAGCTGGATGAGCAGCGCACCCAGGCAGACGAGCTCGCCGATCAGCTGCAGGCCCGGGATCACGAGATCACCGAACTGCGTGCCCAGGCCGCGACACTCGAGCAGGCCCGCGCCGCGGCCGACGACGACCGCGCGCGACTGACAACCCAGCTCGACCAGGCCCGCGCCGAAGCCGACGACGACCGGACCCTCGTGGAGGGGGTCGGCCCGAAGATCGCCGGTCTGCTGGCCAACGCCGGGATCGACTCGTGGCGGGCGCTGGCCGAGGCCGACGTCGAGCGCCTGTAGCTGGTGCTCGCCGGGGCGGGCCCGCGTTACCGGATCCACGACCCGTCGAGCTGGCCGACGCAGGGCAGGCTGCTGGTCGAGGGACGCTGGCCGGACTTCAAGGACGTGGTCACCGGATGAGCCGGGGGCCGCTGCTCAGCGCAGCACGACCAACGCGAGGACGGCGACGACGCCGAGGAACAGCCCGGTCGACGCCATCCGGACCAGCGGGCTGGCCTTGACGAACCTGCGCTGCAGGCGCACGCCGCGGTCGATCATCTGGCGCAGCGCCCACTGGGCCCAGCGGAAGCGCACCGCCAACATGGCGAGCCCGATCGGGACCACGATCGTCGCCGGGCCCGGCAGCACCGTCATGGCCAGTCCTGCGACGATCACGACGACCGCGACCACCACCCAGACGGCGCGCAGCGCCGGACCGCCGTCGTGGTAGTGCTGCTGCACCGCACGTACCCGCCGTTGGATGTCCTCTCGCAGCTCTTCCGTCATGTGGATCGACCGTGCTTCCTCGACCGTGCCACGCCGTGCCAGCGGGGACGCGTACCGGATCATCCATCCTGGCACGGCGGGTTGGTGCCCACAGGGGTTGGGCGATGTATCAGATGTAGGTCGTCCTCCTCCTCAATGTAGGTGGTCGTCACCGATCTGCGATCACGGTGATGGCCGTACCGTCGCTCCCGTCACCACACCAGGCATTCGACAACGAGGAACCATCATGATCTCTCCCGCGCAGCTCGCGAAGCTGGTCCAGGCCTACCAGGCCCGCCAGGCCGAGCAGGACTCGCAGACCGCCAACGTCACCGAGCTCGACGTCCGAGCCGGCACGGACGCCGACGTCAGCAGGGCCGCCTGATCCCACAGCACATCCGATGGCACCGGCCTCACGCGCCGGTGCCATCGCCCAGTCCTGGGGGACGGCGTCGGGACCGACCGCAGCGCTAGCATCTGCGGTTCCCGTCGCCAGGAGCGCCCGTGTCGATCGCCACCGTGTCCGAGGAGTACTGGTCGTACCTGCTGTCGATCGCGCCGTCATGGGCGACGCTGCTCGGCATCCACGACCACGACGCGGAGATCGAAGACCTGTCGCGCGAGGCCGAGCGGGCGCAGCGATCGGCGTTCGCCGGCTTCGTCGAGCGGACCGAGCAGCTCGCACCCGACACCCACACCGACCGCGTCACGGTCAGCATGCTGCGCGCCGAGCTCGACTCCCGATTGCGGTCTCTCGGCGGCGTCGACGGCGATGCGCCATCGCACGTGCTGCTGTCGTGCACGCAGATGAACGGGCCGCACCTGCTGCTGCTCCAGGCGACCGCGTCGATGACCTTCCCGACGCCGCAGTGGGCCACCGCGGCGGTCGAGCGGTTCCGCCACACCGACACCTACCTTGCGCAGGCCATCGAGCGGTTCCGTGAGGGGCTCGAACGCGGGCTGACCCCGGTCACCCGCAACCTGCGACATGTCCTCGCCCAGGTCGACGGCTACCTCGCGTCGTCGGTCGACGACGACCCGCTGCTGGCGATGAACGGCCCCTCAGACTGGGAGGGCGAGGACGCCTGGCGCAACGACCTGCGCCGGGTCGCCTCCGACATCGTCCGCCCGGCGATGCGCAGCTACCGCGATGCGATCGAGGCAGACCTGCTGCCGTACGGCCGGGACGACGAGCACGCCGGACTGTGCTGGCTCGACGGCGGTGATCGTCTGTACCGTGACCTCGCTCGCATCTCGACCTCACTCGACATCGAACCCGAGCAGGTCCACACGGTGGGACGGGACTACATCGACGGACCGCTGGCCGACGAGTTCGCCGCCCTCGGCGGCGAGCTGTTCGACACCACCGACGTCGCCGCGATCTTCGAGCGTATGCGCACCGACGACGACCTGCGCTACCAGTCGGGCGAGCAGATGGTCCGCGACGCCGAGGACGCGCTGGCACGGGCACGGTCGGTGATGGACCAGTGGTTCGGCCGCCTGCCCGCGGCGGGATGCGAGGTCCGGCCGGTGCCCGAGTTCCTCGCGGCGAGCGCGCCGCCCGCCTACTACATCCAGCCGGCGCAGGATGGCAGCCGAGGCGGAACCTACTTCCTCAACACACGCAACGCGTCGTCGATGTTCCGCTTCGAGGGCCAGGCGACCGCGTTCCACGAGGCGATCCCCGGCCACCACCTGCAGCTCGCGATCGCCGGCGAGCTGGAGGGCGTGCCGGCGTTCCAGCAGCACTCCCTGCAGACGGCCTACGCCGAGGGATGGGGTCTGTACGCCGAGCGGCTGGCCTACGAGATGGGCCTGTACAGCCAGCGGCGCGACCTGCTGGGCATGCTCGCACTCGACGCGTTCCGCGCGGCCCGCCTGGTCGTGGACACCGGCCTGCACGCCACAGGCTGGTCCCGCGACGACGCCGTCGACTACATGCGGACCCATACACCGCTGCCATTCGACACGATCGACGTCGAGGTCGACCGCTACATCGCAATCCCCGGCCAGGCCCTGTCCTACAAGCTGGGGCAGCTCGAGCTCCGCCGGCTGCGCGCGCACGCCGAGGACGCCCTCGGCGACGCGTTCGACGTCCGCGGGTTCCACGACACCGTCCTCGGGTCGGGCATGGTCACCCTCGGCGTGCTCGACGATCTGGTCGACGGCTGGATCACATGGCGTCGCGCGATGAGCAACGCGTAGCCAGGGCCCCGACATCGACGACGTCGGGACGGTTCCAGGGGCTGTCTCCCGGACCGGTTGTGCGCTTGGTCGTCTCGCTGACGCTCGACTCCCAACGGCCCAGGGACCGTACGGCACGGTGACCAGGGCCGGTGCGCCCGGCTCGCAGGGCGCCGCGAGCGACGAACACCGGGCGTGTGTCGGCGCGAGCCGCCACGACGCGAGCCGGGAGCAGATCGACCGAATGCCGGCCGGGACAAGGTGCAGACCCTAGTAGGCGTCGCGCATGAACGGCGCAGGTGCCGTGAACGCGTCGGTCAGCGCTGTGGCGTCGTCGGCACCGGCACGCAGCCGCCCGGCCCGGATCAGGCCGCCGGCGGTCGCGAAGCCGGTGTACAGGCTGGCCAGCGCCCCCACGTCGACCGTCGCACGCCCGGCACCGCCGGGGGTCAGCGACGCCTCCCGATCGTGGACCTCCAGCACGAACCTGCCGTGGTTCGCCGGGCGCCGGTCGTCGGTGATCTCCAGCTCGACGGTGACCGACACGGGAGGCCACCCACGGGCGGCGATCGCCCGGGGCGCGTCGACCAGGCGGGTCATGAAGTGCTCGCTGCCGGGCTCGGACCGCGTCAGCGAGTCCAGCTCGAACAGCAGCGGGTCGGCCGGGCGCGACCGCAACACGGTGGTGTCCGCAATCGTGTGGTGGTGGCCGACCGAACGCAGCAGCGCACGCTCGACGTCACGGTCGACGCCGAACATGCGCAGCACGTGCACGCCGTAGATCCCGCCGTCGGGCGGGGTCTTCGCCGCGAGCAGCAGACCAGCGGGACGGCCGTCACGGACGGCCACCACGGCCAGCTCCGGCTCCTCCGGGTCGACCTGCAGTGCCCTGGCCAGCCACCGGCGCCCGCCGAGCAGCCCACCCGGCTCGCCTGCCGCGACCTGGTCCTGCAGCGTGGCGAGCGCATCCAGGTCGTCGGGTTCGTACGGGCGCAGGCGCACCTTCGTGGCGGGTGCCGGCACGTCGAGCAGCGCTCGCGTCGGGAGGCGGCGGCGCACGTGCTCACCGGCGAACTCCCAGCCCCAGCGGCGGTAGGGTACGGGCGTCGACGGATACAGCGTCGAGATGACCATGCCGGCGTCGGCCATGTGGTCCAACCCCGCGGCGAGCAGCCTCGAGCCGATGCCGGCGCCACGCTGGTCGTAGGCGACCGCCACCGCGCCGAGACCGCCCATCGGCACCACGCGGTCGAGGAACGCCTGGTGGAACGGCCAGGCGCCGAGGTGGCCGACGACGCGGTCTCCGTCGACCGCCACGAGGCGGTGCTCGTCGGGGATGTAGATCTCGTCCGCGTCGTGGGTCGCGTGCGTGGCGGCGCTGAACGCGTTGACCCGCAGTGCGAACACCTGCTCGGCATCGTCGGGACGCATGGGTCGGATGTGCACGGCAGCCTCCTCCGGTCGGCGACACCACCCGGTCGGTCACCGGCGCCAGCTTGGCAGGTGGGCCGCCAGCGGCGATCCAGGCGCGATCGTCGTTGCGGTGACACCTCGTGGCTCGGTCACACAGGGTGGTGCCGTCGGCGTCGATCAGTTCGCCGATACGTCGCTCCGGTCCGCGGCAGCTCAGCGCGGTGCACGCTGCTCCTCGAGCACGTCGCGGAGGACGACGGCGTTGTTGTGCTGCTGATCGCGTGCGCCGTACACCAGGGTGACCCTGCCCTGCTTGACGCGGTCGACCAATGCGTCCAGAGCATCGCGGCGCTCTTCCAGCTCGGCGCGGTAGCGACGCTGGAACTGGTCCCAGCGCTGCGGTTCATGGTCGAACCAGCGGCGCAGGTCATCGCTGGGTGCAAGGTCGCGGGCCCAGTCATCGATCGCTGCGTCCTGCTTGGACACTCCACGCGGCCAGATCCGGTCGACCAGCACCCGGTAGCCGTCGTTGCGTGTCGCCGGGTCGTAGGCGCGCCGGAGCCAGATCCTGGCGGTCATGGCGCGGCGCGTCGGTCGGCGCGTGTGCCGCGCCACGGACCGCAACCCATCCCTCGACACCTCGCCCTTCGCGCCCTGTGACTCCTCATGCAGCCACGCTACAAGTGACTGTTGAGCTTTCATGCCGTCAGAGGGTGCGGTGAGTTGGATGCACGTACAGGTCAGCGTTGGCCGAGGTGTCAGCGGACAGCGCTCCAGTCGGCGGCCGGCTGGTCGAGCGTCTCGCACTCGGGGCACTGGATCGCGATGAACCTGGTGGTCTCGATCACGTCAGCGGGGTCCACCAGGGTGTGGTGTTCGTCGGCCATCGCGGTCTGCCAGATCTGACCCCACCGGTCCGCCACGGCGACCCAGGCGTCGGTCGATGACAGATCGCAGCGCGTGCGGAGGCGGTGATCGGCCTGACCGGTGATGCGGACGACGTCCTCGGCCGCTGGGCTGGAGGTATCAGCGGCCCTACCGACCAGCCATACGTCGCCGTCCCAGGTGGCCAGGCGGGCACGGAGCTCCATCAGGTCGCACGCATAGCTCGTACATGCAGCGCACTCACCGGGGTGTGTGAAGAACACAACCCGGTTGCGACGTGTGTCGCGCCAGTTCAACGGTCGCCCGCTGTCGTCGATCACGTTCTGCAGCCATGGCAGCTGATCGCCGACGTCCATGGTCATCGGTCCTCCGTGGTCGTGTCCGCTTCCACTCGGCGGCGCGTCCGGGTGCCGGTCGGTCACGGTCGCGCGATGTCGCCGGTCCCATGATCGCCGCGATCGGCAGCGCTGGTCACGATGTGTCGACGAAGGCGACACAGCAGCGGTCGGATGCCGGGTCGAGCACGGCGCGCGTGTCGTCGCCGTCGCACGCTGACAGGAGTCCGCGCATGAGGGCGAGATTCATGCCGCAGACCAGGTCGGCGTGCTCCCGGGCGACGGCGTGGAAGGGGCAGTTGCGCAGGCGCAGCACGTCGCCGTCGCGGTAGGGCTCGTATCCGCGGCGGGCCAGGGTCGTGGTCAGATCGCCGGCCGCATCGGTTCCCAGCTCGCGGCCGAACCTGGTCGCGACGGCTTCGACCGCTGCGCGCACCGGGCCGTCGCCGTCGGCCCGCATGGCTCGGGCGAACAGCTCGCCGAGCAGCCGGTAGTCGCGGGCGGGCAGGCTGACATGGACCTCGGTCGCCGCGCGGGCGTAGTGCTTGGCCGGGCGCCCGGCGCCGGGGCCGCTACGGCCGTCGCGGCGCGCGAACGACGCCGTCAGGAGGCCCGCATCGACGAGCTTGTCGAGGTGGTAGGCGGCCAGCGACCGGTCGATGTCCAGCGCCGACGAGATCTCGTCGCGGCTGACCGGGACAGGCTGTGCGACCACGAAGTCGTAGAGCCGTCGCCGGGTCTGGTCGTCCAGGCTGCACACTTGTGCCAGCTGCACGCCGAGCGCGTCGTCTGCCATGTACACCTCTAAAAATAGTAGAGCTTGACTTTAGAGATCTAGGCCTCTAAAGTAAGGTCGTCTTGATTATAGACCGGAGGTGCTCGAGATGACCATGACCACGACCAGCCACCGCACCGACGCGCGTGCCGACCTCACCGAACCCGCCGGCCAGGCGTTCCTGCTGCTGCGGGTGGGATTCACCGTCGCGCCGATACTGTTCGGGCTCGACAAGTTTGCCGGCGTGCTCGCCGACTGGCCGGCCTACCTGTGGTCCGGTGTCGATCAGCTGCTGCCCGGCACCGCGACCGACGTGATGCTTCTCGTCGGCGTCGTCGAGATCCTCGCGGGCGTCCTGGTCGCAGTCCGCCCGCGCATCGGCGGGTACGTCGTCGCCGCCTGGCTCGCCTGCATCATCGGCAACCTGCTGCTGGTCGGCGACTACTACGACATCGCGCTGCGCGACGTCGGGCTGCTGCTCGGCGCACTGGCGCTGGCGCGGCTGGCCAACGCCACGTCGCCGCGCGGGTTGGGCGCATCGCGATCATCCGCCGTGTGATGCTCGACGTGATCACGGTCCGGGTCGCAGGACTGCGCGCGTCGACGTGGGAGGCGAGTGGATGCGCAAGCGCGCGACCGTGACGTGGTCATGCGCTGCTCGGCCGTCGGCTCGACGAGACGCTGTCTCCGCGGCCCGGTCGGGAGGCGTGGTGCCATGAACCGGTTGGGCGTCGCGGCGGCCCTGGTCGACGGCGCGGTCGTGCCGGGCGACGTGGAGATCACCGACGGGCGGATCGTGGCGACCGGACGGCGGCCCGCCGGACGGGGTGGGCTCGCCGTGCCGGGCCTGGTCGACCTCCACATCCACGGATGCGCAGGCGTGGACTTCCTGGCCGACGGCGCAGCGGGGCATACGACAGCGGCGCCCGCGCTGCTGGCCTCCGGTGTCACCGCCTACCAGCCGACGTTTGTCTGTTCGCCGCCGGCCGTCGTGGCCACGGCGCTGGACGAGCTGGCCGCGGCACGGGTGCCCGACGGACCGCGTCTGCTGGGCGCCCACCTGGAGGGGCCGTTCCTGTCCCCTGCGCACCTGGGTGCGCACGACCCGCGCCATCGGCGTGATCCGGACCCAGCACTGGCGCTCCGGCTGCTCGACGCCGGCCCGGTGAGCGAGGTGACCATCGCGCCCGAGCTGCCGGGTGGGCTCGATCTGGTGCGCCTGCTCGCCGACCGCGGCGTCACGGTGTCGGTGGGTCACACCGGCGCCGACGCGGCACACGCACGCGCCGCGTTCGCGGCTGGCGCCCGCGCTGTCACGCACCTGTGCAACGCGATGCGCCCACTGCACCACCGGTCACCCGGCGTGGTCGGGGTGGCGCTGACGGCGGAGGGCGTGACGTTCGAGCTGATCGTCGACGGCCACCACCTCGATGACGACATGGTCCGGCTGATCTGGCGCGCAGCCGCGGAACGGGTCGCGCTGGTGTCCGACGGCACGGCGGCGACTGGCATGGCCGACGGCACCTATTCGCTGGGCGAGGGGACCGTGACCATCACCGAGAGCGTCGTCCGGGGCGGCGACGGTGGGCTCGCGGGGGGAGCCGCGACGCTGGTCGAGGCGGTGCGCAACCTCCACGCGCTGGGAGTGCCTCTGCCCGCGGCCGTCGACGCCGCGTCGCGTGTCCCGGCGAATCTCATCGGCCGGCGTGACCTGGGGAGGCTGCGGCCCGGCGCTGCGGCGGACCTCCTCGTGCTCGATGACGCGCTGACGGTGCGGGCGACGTTCGTGGCCGGCCACACGCGGTACGCCGTCTGACCCGCGGGATCTGACGCGCCGTTGACGTCCCGTGCGTTCGCAATCCCGAGGACGACTGAGGGTCGCGTGAATAGCACACTTGGCCGCGTCCCCGACCCGTCGGTGACGACGACGGCCACTTCCGACCAACCTTGACGCGCTGGGCGCCCGCGCAGGGCGGGAGAGGTGGCACGCCTGGTCGGACAACGCCTCGCTGGGCCCGTGACGGCCGCCGGCGAGACGCGCAGCAGACCGGCGCGCTGTCTGAGATCGTCACGCGGTCACGACCTGCTGCCGGCAGCGAGCAGCACCTGCGATCGCGGTGCCGGCCTTCCCCGGATGCGGGACTCACCGGCCACGTGACGATCCGGCCGCGGACGTATCAGCAGCCCACGTCGGTGCTCTGAGGTCGTGTCGGCCCGCGCACGTCGCACATCGGCGACCGCGATCCGGCTGCAACACCCGATGGTCAACGCCGGCGCGACCCGGTGAGGTGTGACACCGATGGTCGGCGTCGGCGCGACCCGATGAGGTCTGACGATCTGGGGTCCCAGGGCGGAGGACGGGAGCTCTGGGGCCCCGAACCCTCACGGCGAGAACACGACCTTCGGCGTGCCGGCGTCGTGGCGGGCGAAGCGAGCGTACGCATCCGGCCCCTCGACGAGGTCGACGACGGGCCCGGTGAGCACGGCACCGGCGACCCGTGGCAGCAGGTCGTCCGCCCGCGGCAGCACCCGGTCGAGGGCCGACCGCGCCGACGCCCGTCCGAAGCGGACGGTGAGGTTCGTGTCATAGGCCGCGACCGGCGTGAACCCGAACGCGGTGCCGGTCTGGACGGCGATCACCGACAGGGTGCCGCCTGGTCGGACCAGGGCACACGCGAGGCCCTGTGCAGCGGTCGTGCCAGCGGCCTCGACGACCGCCGGCGCACCCTCGGCGGCCACCAGCGCCGCCATGATCGCGACGGCGTCGTCGGGCGTCGCGACCTCGGCACCCAGCAGCGCCGCAGCCTCCCGACGCTCCGCCACCGGGTCGATGGCCAGGACGGGACCGGCACCCGTCGCGGTGGCAACCGCGACAGCGCACAGACCGACCGCGCCGAGCCCCACCACGGCCAGCGCGTCACCGGCCTTGGTCCCAGTGCGCTCGACGGCGGACCACCCGGTCGGCAGGTTGTCGGTCAGCAGCACCGCGGCAGTGTCATCGACGTCGTCGGGCACCAGCACGAGGGTGGACCCCGCCAGCGGCACGCGGACGTACTGCGCCTGGCACCCGTGCAACGCTGGGACGGTGGGGTCGTCGGCGGGACCGAAGCCGAACAGCTCGCCCCGCAGGCACCGGGCGGTCAGGCCGCGGCGGCAGGGCCCGCAGGCTCCACAGGACGTCGTGAAGGGCACCAGCACACGATCGCCGACGCTGATCCCGTCGACCTCCGAGCCCGTCGCCACGACCTCCCCCACCGCTCGTGCCCGCACACGACGCCGAAGCGCACCGACTCGCGGCCCTCGTAGGGGTGCAGGTCCGAGCCGCACAGCCCGGCGCGGCGCACTGCGACGACCGCGTCGGTCGGCGCCGTCACGGTTGGCTCGGGCAGGTTCGTCCGGTGGACCACCCGGCGCACGCCCTCCAGGACCAGCCCGCGCATCACACCTCCATGGCTCGGCTGCCACACGCTACTGCCAGAAGGGTGGCAGCAGTGGTGGGGCTCCTGCCACACAGGTGGCAGCAGGGGTCGGCGATGGTGGCGACATCGCACAGACGGACCACGAAAGGACCCGCGATGTCACATCCCCACATGGTGCCCCTGCTGATCACCGAGGCACTGCCGGCGACCCGCGACTTCTACGTCGACGAGCTCGGCTGCACGGTCGTCATCGAGCAGGGCGCGTACCTGCAGATCCGCTTCGGCGACGATCCCGACACCCGCGAGCTCGCCTTCATGGCACCGGACCCGCCGGGCGGCCCGATGGCCGGCGTGCCGGTCTTCAGAGGTGGCCTGGTCGTGTCGATCGCCGTCGACGACGCCGACAAGTACCGCGAGGTCCTGGCCACGCGGGGCGTCGACACCCCGGAGGCAACCGACAAGCCGTGGGGATGGCGCAGCTTCGTCCTGCGCGACCCCAACGGGGTGGTGTTGGATTTCTTCCACGCCATCGCCGAGGATGCCGCACAGGATGCGTCGAGCTGACCGGCTGTTCTCCATCGTCCTCGAGCTACGCCGCCGTCCGGTCACGACGGCGGCGCAGCTCGGTGAGCACCTCGAGGTGTCGGTGCGGACGGTGTACCGCGACATCGCGGACCTCATCGGTGCCGGCATCCCGATCGAGGGTGAGGCGGGCGTCGGCTACCGGCTGGGCGGCGACTTCGAGCTCCCACCGCTGATGTTCACCGTGGCGGAGGTCCAGGCACTGGTGCTAGGGGCCCGCATGGTCGAGGCCTGGGGCGACCCGCGGCTGCGCACCGCGGCCCGCAGTTCGCTACGCAAGGTCGAGGCCGTGCTGCCGCCGACCCAGCGCCACCGCGTGGCCGACACCGCGATGTACGCCGTGTCGTTCTGGGTGCCCGACGAGCCGCGCGAGACGCTTGGCATCGTGCGTGAAGCGATCGACCGCCAGCGCCGGCTGGCCATCAGCTACACCCGCGGCGACGGTGACACGACCAAGCGGGTCATCCGACCGCTCGCGCTGTTCTTCTGGGGCCGCCAGTGGACCATCGGGGCGTGGTGCGAACTGCGTCAGGACCACCGCAGCTTCCGCGTCGACCGCATCACGTCCATCGACACCCTGGATGACACCTTCGAGCACGAGCCCCCGGTGACGCTCGACGACTTCCGCGCCTCGATCGACCGCGACGCCGACGGGACCTGATCCACCCTCCGGGGAGCCACCGCACCACATCGGTAGCCTGCCTCCCCACACCCGCCCCGTGCCCGCCGTCCGGGGAGCCACCGCACCACACCGGTGACCTGCCTCCCCACGCCCGGAGGCACTAGCATCGCTGGCCGATCCTCGACCTTCCTCTGCAGCGAGCTGATCGTGACCCGACCAGTGATCATCGCCCACCGCGGGGCCAGCGGTCACCGGCCGGAGCACACGCTCGCCGGGTACGAGCTGGCGATCGCGATGGGTGCCGACTTCATCGAGCCCGACGTCGTGCCGACACGCGACGGCGCGTTGGTGGTCCGCCACGACAACGAGTTGTCGGCCACCACCGACGTCGCCGACCGCCCCGAGCTCGCCGACCGGAAGACGACGAAGACCGTCGACGGCCGGCAGCTGATCGGCTGGTTCGTCGAGGACCTGACGCTCGACGAGGTCAGGACGCTGCGCGCCCGCGAACGCATCCCGCACGTGCGTCCGGCCAACACCGCCTTCGACGGGATGTTCCAGATCGCCACGCTCGACGAGGTCCTCGCGCTCGCCACGACGGCGCACGTCGGCGTCTACCCCGAGACGAAGAACCCCACCTACTTCGCCGAGCTGGGCCTGGCGCTCGAGGAACCGCTGGTCGCGGCCCTGCACGCCGCCGGGTTCACCGGCCGCGACGCGCCCGTCTACATCCAGTCGTTCGAGGTCGACAACCTGCGCCGCCTGCGGACCATGACCGACCTGCCGTTGGTCCAACTGCTGTCGTCGGACGGTCAGCCGCCGGACGTCGTCGCAGCGGGTGGCGATCTCAGCTACCCCGACATGGCGACCGTGGCCGGCCTGGCCGAGATCGCCACGTATGCCGACGGCATCGGCCCGCACAAGACCGTGCTGGTCCCTACCGGCGACGACGGCGCGTCCGGCACGCCGACCACGGTCGTCGACGACGCCCACGCCGTTGGCCTGGTGGTCCACGCGTGGACGTTCCGCAACGAGCACGCCTTCCTACCGGCCGACCTGCACGCCGCGGCCGGTGACGTCGACGGGCTCGCCGCGACCGCGACGGGTCTGGCACCGGACGAGTACCGACGGTTCTTCGACCTGGGCGTCGACGGCGTGTTCAGCGACCACACGGACATGGCGGTGGCGGTGCGTCACGCCTGGCTGCGGGATCAGCACACAACCGCGTAACGACTCCGCAACAGCCGTGCCACTTCACGGGTGGACGGTTGGCATCACACGGTCGCAGGGGTGATCATTGGGACCCATGGCTGCTCCAGGTGACGTGCTCGCCGACCGCTATGAGCTGAACTCCCGGCTCGGTCGCGGCGGCATGGCCGAAGTGTTCCGCGCCCACGATCGTCGACTCGATCGCGAGGTCGCGGTCAAGGTGCTCGCGCCGCACCTGCTGTCGGACGCGCGCTCGATCGACCGGTTCGACCGGGAGGCCCGGGCCGCGGCATCGCTCAACCATCCCAACATCGTCAACGTCTACGACGCCATCAACGAGGGCGACACGCACGCCATCGTGATGGAGCTCGTCGAGGGCCCGACGCTGGCCGACATCATCGAACGTGAGGGCCGCCTGTCGTTCGAAGAGGCGACGCGCACGGCGATCAACATCGCCGACGCGCTGCAGGCCGCGCACGACCGGGGGCTGGTCCACCACGACGTCAAGCCGCGCAACGTGCTGTTCGACAGCGACGGCTCGCTGAAGGTCACCGACTTCGGCATCGCGCGCGCGGCCAGCAGCGACATCACCACGGTGCAGGGCTCGCCGCCCTACCTCGCGCCCGAGCAGGCGCGTGGGGGTCAGTCCGACAGGCGCAGCGACGTGTACGCCCTGGGCTGCGTGCTGTTCGAGATGCTCGCCGGGCGTCCACCGTACGAGGGTGACAGCTCGTCGGCCGTCGTGATGGCCCACATCGATGCGCCGATCCCCGAGCTGTCCCGCTTCCGGCCCGACGTCCCCCGTGATCTCGAACGGGTCGTCACCCGTGCGCTCGCCAAGGACCCCGACGAGCGCTATGACTCAGCTGCGGCGCTGCGGGCGGACCTGACCCGCATCGAAGCCGGCCTCGCCCCGGCCGGCGCGACCATCATCTCGTCGACGCGCGCGATGCCCCAGGAACCCACGATGGCGCTCGACGACGAGTGGCAGGACGCACCGCCGCCGGAGTACACGCGCCCCTACGACGACGAGCAACCACGACGGCGCCGCCGGGGGCTGTCCGCCCGTGCCGTGGCGATCGCGCTCGCGGCGATCCTGCTGCTGGCCGTCCTCGCAATGGCCTGGGCTGACAACAACAACCGACAGACCGCCGCGGAGGACCCGGTGGTCACCGAAGCGCCGGCCGAGCCGGCGCCCGAGCCGGCGCCCGACACGCAGGACCAGAACAACGGTGCCAACGACAATCAGAGCCTGATCGACCGCCTGAACGAACGGGCCGACCGGCTCGAGGAGCTGCTCAGGCGGGGCCGCACCGCCGATGAGGCGACCCGGGAGCGCATCGACCAGCTCCGCCGTGAGCTCGAGGAGGCCCTGCAGAGCAACAGCGATGGATCAGGCGGCGGCGACAGCCGCCTGGACGAGCTCCAGCGGCGCATCGACGAGCTCGCCAGGGACCAGCAGGTGACCCAGGGCATCGTCGAACGGCTGCAGCAGCTGATCGAGGACCTCAACCCGTTCGGTGGTGGTTGACGCCGGGCGCTCAGCAGCGCGGCAGTGGCGTGTGGGTAGCGGGATGGACGGCGACGGTCGACGTGCTCATGGCCGGCGGGCCGTTACGACGTGCACCTCGAAGGGAGCTTCGAGGCTGCCGTCGGCGGGTGTGGACGGTGCGAGGACCTCGCGGGCGCCATCGCGGCTCCGGTCGTAGACCTCCGTGGTGATGCGCTCGCCCAAGGGCGTGCTGTCCACTTCGGTGGTCACGGCCGCGTCGACGGACGGAAAGCGTGCGGTGCCGAGGTGCGTGCCGGTGGTGGTCGCGGGGAGGCCAGCGTGCTCGAACAGTCCGGTGAGGTCGTCGCCGCAGGCGAAGTAGGTGCTGAGCAGGGATCGCGCCTCAGGCCCTGCGTGGCGCGCGGCCATGTCGACGAATGGTCCGTAGGCAGGCTGGGCGTCGACACTGCTCGGAACCAGCACCGCGACCGTGCCGCCCGGCGGCGCCACGCGGGCCATCTCCCGGAGCGCCGTGACCCGGTCAGGAAGACATGAGGGCCACCTGGCACAGCACGGTTTGGCAAAGTTCGTCTTGTGGATGACCGCGAGCCACACCGCGCACCGCGCCGCGCTCTCGACTTCACCTGACTCCCGGAACAGCACGTACGCGTGGCTGCACCGCTCGACGCAGGCGTGGTTCTCGCCCAGCCACCACAGCGCCATCGCCAACCCGAAACAGGCCTCGGCGCTCTCACGGCTGGCCAGCATCCGCTCGAACGCGTCGCGCGCGTCAGCCCACCGGCCGTCGGCGAGCGCGCCGGCCGCATCGACGGTCGGCTCGTCGGCTGTCATCACACCCATTCTGTCGTCGACGCCGGTGTGCGCGGACGACGGGCCCCGTCGCATCACTTCGACGTTCGAACGAGCCGATCGCCTTCGCCTGAGCCATCTCGTACGGCTCAGCGGCGCGCCCCGGGTCCGGTCAGCCGGCCTCGAAGCCCGGCAGCCAGCGCTCGATGACCGGGCGGACCGCGACGGTGGCCTCGAGCTGGCACAGCACACCCACGCAGCCGAGCCACACGCGATGGGTGAACAGATGCTCCGGCGGCATCGTCAGCTGCAACGCGACGGCGAACTCCGGGTTGCGCGGATCGTTGATGCGGGAGAACTGGCTCCGCAGCCACGTACGGCTGAAGCTGAAGGTGTCGTGGCCCGCAGGCACGGTGAACGGCGCGAGGTAGTCACGCAGCTTGACCGCGTCGACGCGCGCGCCGGGTCGCACGAAACCCTCCTCGCGCAGGCCGGCGACGATCTCTTCGCTGTCCCCGCGCCGCAGCACGGTCAGCAGCCGGCCGAACGTCAGCGGCATGCCGTCGGGCATCGCCAGCGTCGACCCGAAGTCGAGCACACCGAGCCGCCCGTCTGCCGTGAGCCGGAAGTTGCCGGCATGCGGGTCGGTGTGCAGCAGCCCGGTGTACTCGGGACCCGACAGCAGAAACCGCATGTACAGCGCCGCCGCACGGTCGCGCTGCTCCTGCGTGCCGACCGCCGCGACCTCGACGAACGGCGTGCCATCGAGCCACTCGGTGACCAGCACCCGCGGCGTCGCGATCAACACGTCGGGGACGACAGCGTCGGGATCGTTGCGGTAGGCGGCCGCGAACCGGCGCTGGGCATCAGCCTCCGCCAGGTAGTCGAGCTCCTCGGCCAGCCGCGTGCGCATCTCCGCGACCAGTGGCGGCAGTGCGAGGCCCGGTGCGACCGTCGCCGCGGCGCGCGTCATCGCCGATACCGCGCGCATGTCCGAGCGCAACGCGCCCGCGATGTCGGGGTACTGGATCTTCACCGCGACCGGGCGGCCGTCGGGCAGCGTGGCGCGGTGCACCTGCCCGATCGAAGCGGCGATCGGCGCCTGCTCGTCGATGGCGGCGAACCGTCGCCGCCACTCGAGCCCGAGGTCCGCGGCGAGCACGGGTTCGAGGCGGGCGAAGGGCACGACGCTGTTGCGCTCAGGCACGTCCGCCAGCGTCTGCTGCCATGTGGCGTCGGGATCGACGGGGAACAGCGCGTCGAGGGTGGCCAGCAGCTGGCCGGCCTTCAGCGCACCACCCTTGAGATCGCCCAGCACCCGCCGCGTGCGCTCGGCGTTACGGCGGCGCAGCTCGCGGCGCACGTGCTCGGCGTCCTGACCGATGCGGCGCCTGGCCAGGCCCTCAACGGCCAGCGCGACGGTTCCGAGCGGCAGCCCGAGCAGGCGCAGGGTGCGTCCGACGCGGTGGATGCCTCCGATGCCCGTCACCCGACCACGGCGTAGGCGCGTACGGGGAAGGTGCCGAACCGTTCGACCGGAGCCGGGACCGCGTGGAAGCGGAAGCCGGCGCCGGGGAGCTGCCCGAGTCCGCGCAGGTGCTCGACCACCGGGATGTCCGCGGCCAGCAGCAGCGAGTGCGCGGGCCGGCTGGGGTCCTCCATGTCGTCGATGTTGACCGAGTCGATGCCGACCAGCGCGGCGTTCTGGTCGACCAGCCACTCGGCAGACTGCCTCGTGACGAACCGCGCGTCGACTCCGTACGCCGGGGTCCGCCAGTGACGGTCCCAGCCCGTGTGGACGAGCAGCGCGCGACCGCCGACGTCGAGGCCACGCAGGTCGTCGACGTCGACCGCTCGCCGGCCGCTGCTCGCGACGTCGAGGACCAGCCCGTCGAGGTCCGCGATCTGGTCGAGGCGCAGGCCCGCGAGATCGGCATCGTCGGGGTAGCGGTGCCACGGGCTGTCGACGTAGGTGCCGGTGTTGGCGACCATCGAGATGCGGCCGACGTGGAAGGTGACGCCCGGGCCGTACTGCGCCTCGGCCGCGTCGCGGGTGAGGTGGTCGCTGAGCTCGGGTCCGGGCAGGCCCGGGTAGGTCGTCATGCCCTCGGCGATGGGATGGCTCAGGTCGACCAGGCGGCGGGTGCTGTCCATGCCACCCATCGTCGCACGCGTCACCGCACGCCCGGGAGCAGCTTCCACCGCACGCGCTCGCGGTAGTCGGCGTAGCCGGGGTAGGTGGCTGCGAGCAGCGTCTCCTCGTACGCGCTCTTGCGGTCGAAGAACACCGCGCTCACCGCGATGACGAGGAGGCCCGCCACACTCAGCACACGGATCACCGAGCCGCCGATCAGCAGCAGCACAGCTGTGTAGATCGGGTGGCGCACCACTGCGTAGAGCCCCGTGTCGATGAGGGTGCCGTCCCGCACCGGCGACGGCTGGGGCACCGCCTGCCGGCCCAGCTGGAGCACCGCCACGACGCCGACGACCACGCCGAGCCCGAAGATCGCCCATCCGACCGGATCCGTCCCCAGCAGGTCGAACCGCCCGAACCACCCGTCGGTGCGGGGCACGATGATGAAGGCCAGGACGAACAGCACGCCCTGCCCGGTCAGCCACAGCACGTCGGCCCGTCGCATGGATGCGGCCAGTGTGCCCGCAGCGCGACGCCCTCCGGGGAGCCAGCTCACCACACCGGTCGACCCACTCCCCCGGAACCGACCACCACCGACCCCCAGGTTAGCCAACACTTTCACCACGTCGGTGGTCGGACTCCCCAAGAGCGTCACTGGACGAGTGCCTGCACCTCCGCGACGCGAACTGGCTGGGTGGTCTGGCTGGTCAGCTCGCCGAGGTCGCCATCGTTCCCATCCGAACCGGACCAGGTGGCAGTCCACACCACGGTCGCGGTCACGTCGTAGATCTCGCCCGGTTGGCCAGCAGACGAGTGTCGGTACGTGTACTTGCAGTCCGTCGCGTCCGGCCGTCCGGCGAAGCGCCTCTCGTACACACGCCCCGGGCCACGGCAGGTCACCGCGTCACCGTTGCCCATGTCCCACTCGACCCGCACGGGCGACACGGTAACAGTGGCCGACACGGGCCCAGCGGTTGCCGTGCGGTCCTGGCGACCCCAGTCACTGCGGTCGATCCACATCCACGACGGAAGCTGGGTGATCTGGTCGCCCTCGGGGCTCATCCCGATCGTCGGCGCCGGCAATGTCAGCTCCGCGAGTGCGAATTCGGCCAATGTCGCCGAGGAGACGATGAACGAAGGTGCTGCCCCGGACGTCAGTTCATCGGCAGGGATGGTGCCCGTGATCTCGCC
>DATHVN010000041.1 GCA_035461305.1 Euzebyales bacterium
ACGCCTGATCCGGGACGCGACCACCGACGTGTGGGCGCTCGGAGGCCATGCCTACATCGGAAGCTTCAACGAACCCTGCGGCACCGGTGAGAACTACATCGCCGGCGTCGGCGAGGTCGAGCTCGTCGAGGACATCGAGCAGCCCGGGATCGCGATCTTCGACGTCCACGACAAGAACAAGCCGGCCTACGTCGGCAACCTGCCGTCGGTCCAGGTCAGCCGCACCAACGACGTCAAAGTCGCCGAAATGAGCTCGGGCACCATCCTGGTGCACTCCAACGAGGCGTGCGGCGGCGGCAAGGGCGGCTTCGAGGTCTATGACGTCACGGACCCGACCAGCCCGGTGCATCTCGCGTCGGTGCAGATCGACGAGCTGAACCCGATCTCGGACGTGCTGTTCGGTGGCATCACCGACGTCGGCGTCCACAACGCCTGGTTGTTCAGCCAGGGAGACCGCGACTATGTGTCGGTCGTCGCCGAGACTGCGTTCGACACCTTCCAGACCTACGAGATCACTGATTCCACGGACCCGACGCTGGTCAGCGCCTGGGGTGCCGAGGAGATCTTCGACCCTGGCGTGGGTGACCTCACCGATCCGTCGGACCCCGAGCAGTTCAACCGCGCCCTCGAGGCCGCGCTGTGGTTGCTGGACGGGCCGGGCTCGTCGCAGAACCGTTTCCTGCACGACATCACCTACAACCGTGAGGGCACCAACGCCTACCTCAGTAACTGGGACGCGGTCTGGTCCTGCTCGACATGAGTGACCCGGCGAACCCGGTGTTCGTGTCGCAGGCGATCGACTTGGAGGAAGGCTCGCTCGACGGTGAGCTCAACAGCCACGCGGCGTGGCCGAGCGAGGACGAGACGATCGTCGTCGAGACCGAGGAGGACTTCGACGCGTGGGAGATCAGCGTGCCGCCGTCGAACCTGACGCTCGACGGTTCGGAGACTCCAGGTGACCCGACAATCCCCGCGACGGCGATCTCGACGAATGCCGGGGACTTCTTCGAGGCCAACCAGACCGGGCTGACCGGCTCGACCGACGGGTCGTCGGTCGCCGTCGACGGTGGTCCGACCTTCGCCGCGATCGAACTGTCCACCGCCGCGGGCTCGCCGACGTTCGACGACACCGGGACGGTCAGCGGTGAGTTCGTCTGGCTCGGTCGCGCGTGCACCCTCACCTCAGGCGACACACTGCTGAACAGCGACGCCTTCGACGAGGGCGACATCGCGGTGGTCCGGCGAGGTGCCTGTGAGTTCCAGGAGAAGGCCGACGCCGCCGCGAGCATCGGCGCCGACGCGGTCATCATCGCCAACAACCTGACCGAATCCACCCCCTGGGGTGGCGTACGCATCTGGGACTACTCTGACCGGAAGAATCCAGTACTGGCGTCGACGTTCTACACAACGTGCGCCGCGGTCAGCACCCCGATCGAGGGCTGCGACCCGGCCGGAACGTACTCGGTGCACAACGTGCAGGTCGAGACGCGGGGGAACAGGACCTACGCGTACATCTCGTGGTACTGGGACGGGATGGTCGTGCTCGATGTGACCGACCCGTACAACCCCACTGAGGTCGCGCGGTTCTTCGACAACTCGGAGGCGTTCATCGCCGCCAACGGTGGCAACCCGCACGACTTCTGGGGCGTGTACAAGATCGAGAACGAGCCCTTCGTGTATGGCTCTGACCGCAACGGCGGGTTGTACGTCTTCAAGCTCACTGGCAAGGGGTCCGGCCAGTAGGAGCGCGGTGCTGACCGCCTGCTGACACTACTGGTCGGGCTTCCACGGCAACCGACAGACCTGGGGGTGCCTGGTCGTCGCACTGGTGTTGGACGCCAGCTGCAGCCCGCGAGACCAGCCCCCGCTTCTGGGCGTCGCGGGTCGAGGATTGCTGCGCCGGTCGACCTATTCGTTCACCGTCAGATCTCCGCGCATGCCTGCCCTGACAGCTCGGCCCGACACCGCCGCCGGGTTCATGCTCGAAGACGAGCACGTCCCATCCCATGAGAACGACGCGGCGTGGCCGATCGTCACGCCTGGCACCGAACGCGTGTACTGGAACGCTGGATCCTCGAGCGACCCGCCGCTCGGTCCGCCAAGACTCCACACCGTGTAGCCGTCGTCGCCGGCGCAGGCCGCCAGCAGCGCTTCTCCAAGGATCACACCGGTGTCGTGGCAGTCACGACCAAAGTCCACGTCGAGGTCGTCGGCGGCCGCCCAGCGCACAAAGCTTGCGCTTGCCGGGTCATCGAGCGGGACCTCGACGATGTCAATGCCGGCGCAGTGGCTGCCGAGTTGTAGATCAGCAGTCGACCATTCTCGAGATCCGGGACACCTGTGGCCGTGTGGGAGCCGCATCTGGCCGGCATCGTCGCGTCACCGGGCAGCGCGGCTGCCATTCGGTTGAAGCTGCGGGTGACGTGTGCGAGCTCATCGTCGGGTGACGGGACCGGTACCCGCGTGTGGTGGTCGCCAGCCGCGATGGGTTCGGCGCCGACTGCCAGACGGTCGACGGGCCGGGCGATGCGCCGCGCTACGTACCAGCTGAATCCGAGCGCCGTGACGGCCGCGGCCAGCACGGCGAACCCCAGGGACAGTAGCAGCGCGCGGGCGAACGCTTCGTCGAGGTGGGCCGCTGCGCTGTCGGAGACGGGGCCGACGGCTGCTCGAATGTGGCTGCGGACAGGCTCGGGCCGGCGAGGACCGCGACCACGGCCAACGTCGCGGCGCCCACAGCGATCACCAGTGCGTGCGCGGCGAGCAGCCGCCGCGTCAATCCGGACACGGCACTGCTGTCACGGTGGGACCCCCATGCGGTAGCCGACCCCGCGAACGGTGACGACGACGTCCGGGTCGTCCAGCTTGCGGCGCAGGTTCGCGACATGCACATCGACCACATGCTCGTCGCGGTACTCGGGTGATCCACGCAGGCGTTCCAGCAACTGGCCACGCGACTGGACGACGCGGGGACGTTCGGACAGCGTGTCGAGCAGGTCGAACTCGGTTCGTGTCAACTCGACCGGTCGGCCGTCGACGTGGACCTGGCGCGCATCGACGTCGATGACGAGGTCACCGAGGCGACGGACGTCCCCACGATCCCGCCCACCGCGTGGGCGGCGCAGCATGGCGTGGATGCGCGCAACCAGCTCCCGCGGGGAGAACGGCTTGGACAGGTAATCGTCGGCGCCGACCGACAATCCCACGATCCGATCGACCTCCTCTGCCTTGGCCGTCAGCATGATGATGTAGGCGTCGCTGAAGCCGCGAAGCTCCCGGGCCACCTCCAGCCCATCGACGCCCGGCAGCATCAGATCCAAGACGACCACGTCCGGCGCTTCTGCACGCGCCGCGTCGAGTGCCGTTCGACCGTCGAACGCCTCGATGACGCGGAACCGTTCACGCTCCAGGTATGAGCGCACGAGACGCACCAGCGGGCGTTCGTCATCGACGACCAGCACCGTAGGCTCTGTGTCCATCGCAGCCATCGTCACGGCGGATCTGCCGCGCCAGGGTCAGGTCGGCCTGGCGCCAAGAGGTGCGCTCGAGCCGGAGTGCTCATGGGGTCACCTCGATCACACCCACCATCCCGGCGTCGTAGTGGCCGGGCTGATGGCAGCCGTACAGCACGTCACCGGGCTCGACGAACGTCCGCGCCTCGGTGTCCTCCGCGGAGTCGGTGGCGCCAGAGCCACAGCCGCCAGGATCACCGCCACAACGGCAACACCACCAGAAGTGTTGGT
>DATHVN010000042.1 GCA_035461305.1 Euzebyales bacterium
CGTTGCCGTCCTCATCGACGTCGAAGCGGGCGACGTACAACGTCCCCTCGTCGAGCAGGTTCAGGTTGTGCGCCCGATCGTTCGGCTGGTAGCGACTGGCGGTGACGTACTTGTAGATGTACTCAAACACCTCGTCGTCACCGGAGTAGACGGCAACCCGCCGGTCGGCGGTCAGCCGGGTCGTCGCGCCCTCTCGCTTGTAGCGGCCGAGGGCGGTCCGCTTGCGCGGCGTGAACGTCGGGTCGTAGGGGTCGATCTCGACGGTCCAGCCGCAGCGGAGTGGCTCGTTCGGCTCCTGGGCGACGTCGTATCGGCTGTGGTACAGCTCCCAGACCGGCGTGGGCGTAGGACACGAACCCGCAGGTGGCCATCGCCGGGTCGCCGCGCCCGACGGCCGGTATGCGGTCAGGTGCGTTTCCCAGGGTGGTTCCACAGCCGGAGGTTCCGGCCCGTCAGCATGGGTGGCACTGCCCACGCGTCGAAGCCACGTCACCGCCGTCGCGTACGGGACCGGCGCGCTGATCGTCACGCCATCGCGATCGCGTCGAACGCTTTGCCAGCCGACGGCACCGGACCGTCAGTCCTGCGACGGCGAACCAGTGCTCGGGGAGTGGTCGTCACCCATGGTCCCGAGGTCGCACATGTCCGTCCTGAGCCCTCCGTCCGCCTCCGATGTCGCCTGACGGCTCATCTCGATGCCGACGGTCATCCCTCCGGGCGACGAGGCTCCGGTGCAGCGCTACCTGGCATCGCTGATCGAGTCGTTCGGCATCGAGGTGGAGCAGTTCGGTCGCCGAACGGGTCGTCGAGTCGATCACCCGGATGGTTGCGCCCGCTGATGCTGACGTGCTGCGGCAGCTGGTGCATCCGACGGCGTTCGAGGAGGCGCTCGACCGGTTGGGCGTGCACCGCGAAACGTTCGAGGGACGGCCCCGATGAGCACGTACCGCGCTCGGCCATCGAGTTCGGGCTGCGGCCCTGCACCGGCTGATCTACCGCTATTCACCCATCGCCGGATCGGCGCGCGGGCGCAGTGTCCGCGACCGCCGGTCGCTGCCCGGTGACGCGCGTTCGGCTGCGACCACGCCGTGATGGCGTCTCGCGCCTGTTCGATGTCCTTCCATGGCGTGGGCTCGCTCAACCAGCGGACGACCGTCTCACGGCCGCGGATGTCGAGCAGACGGTCCGCCTCCTCGATCCGCCAGGGTCGCACGACGGTCCGCACGGTGGTGTACGTCGGTACTCCCATGCTCCACGAACGTATCCGGTCCGCGAGCATGCGACGGCGTTGTCACGTCACGGCGGCCCGTCGGTTGCGCTGGCGGCGGTGTCAGGCAGCCCCTCGCCGAGCGCCGCATCGGCGCGCGCCAGCAGCTGCGGGCTTCCCGCTCGCTGGGCGGACCGGCGTGACTCGAGGAGGTGGGCCCGTGCGGCGTCGAGGTCGCCTTCGACGAGGTGGACCAGCCCACGCAGCCGCGCGAGCTCTGGGAGGTAGAAGTAGGCGGGGCGTTCCGCGACGAGTGCGTCGGCCTCATCGAGCGCCGTTCTCGCCGCTGCGGTGTCGTTCATGCGGATCGCCACGTCCGCGAGCAGGGCGAGGACGTAGGGCAGGTCCATCGCCGCGCCGGTGGCGCGATACCGGCCGATGCCTTCCTCGAGTTCGGCCCGCCCCTGCGCGGGTGCTCCGCCCGCGGCCACCGCCCAGCCGTGCAGGATCGCGCCCGTGGCCTGTCGGTAGGGGTAGCCGTGCTCGGCGCCGAGACGGGAGACGGTGGCGGCGTGGCGGGCGACGAGGTCCGGTCGGTCGCGATGCTGGTGGAGGATCGCCGCCTGTTCGTGGGCGTACGCGAGGCTGAACGCCCGACGGTTGTCCTCCGCGAGCTCGAAGGCGTGCGCGATGTGGTCCAGCGCGGCGCCCTCGTCCCCGAGGAACCACGACGCGTGCGCCGCCCACGCGTGGCAGGCCACGGCCGGGTCCTCGCCCGCGCCGGCCATCAACGGGAGGTGGCGGTCGGGGTCGTAGAGCTGCAGGCCGTGGCTGGCGTTCTGCAACGCCCGGTCGAAGTGCCCCTGGTGGTACTGGGAGCACGCCAGGAGCTCGTGCCCGACGATCAGCGCGGAGTCGTCAGCGTCGGCGGCGCGGTTCAGAGCCTGCCGCATCAGCTCCTGGGAGCGCTCGTACTCCGCCCGGTACTCGTGGAGGGTGGCCAGACCGTACCGTGCGCGGAAGGCGTACGGGTCGTCGTCGAGGTCCTCGCCGAGCTCGCAGGCGCGCCGATACGCCTGCTCCACGTCGCCGTCCGCCCAGCCCCGCAGTGGGATCAGGCTGCTGGCGAGCAGGGTCTGCAGCGCGATCTCGGTGCGGGCGGCCTCGGCGGCGTCTTCGATGACCGTCGTGCGTTCGAGACCGGCACGGGCGTGTCGGACCGCCTCGGCGTAGGCGTTGCGCTGCAACGCCTGCTCGGCGGCGGTGCGCAAGTGGCGGAGCGCAGGTGCGGGCTCGTGCGCGGCGACGAAGTGGGCGGCGAGCTCGGCCGCGTGCTGGTCGGCGCCAGGCCCCAGGGCATCCTCGAGCCACCGGCCGACCGATCCGTGCAGTCGGGCGCGACGTCCCGTGGAGATCTGGTCGTGGATCACCGAGCGGTACAGGTCGTGCGTGAATGCGAACTGTCCCGTGGGCGCGTGGGCCGGCCATGCCGTGGCGTCGCGCTCCTCGATGAACTGCGACGTCCGGGCCAACGACGCGAGGGAGTCCTCACACGCGTCCGCGTCGACCGCGACGGCCGTCGCGACGGCCGCTGCGGGGAAGCCGCGTCCGGCGGCGCTGGCGGCCTCCAGCAGCGTGCGCTGTCGGTCGTCGAGCCGCCGCCACCGTTGCACGATCAGCTCGCGCAGGTCCGCTGGCACGTACTCGTCGAGCTCCGCGAGGCCGACAGCCGGCGTGACCTCGTCCCCGTCAGTGCGCAGCAGTCCCTGCTCCACCCATGACCGCAGGACGTTGGCGAGGAAGAGCGGGTTGCCCTCGGTGCGGCGGCGCAGCGCCTCCAAGACCGCGGCGTCGGCGGGAGCGCCGAGGTGCTCGCGGGCGAACGCCGCCACCGCCGCCTCGTCCAACGGCGGCAGGGCCAGCTCACGGCACTGCTGGTGTGCCCGCAGCTCGGCGACCACCGCCGCGAGCGGGTGGCTGCGTGCCTGCAGCTCGGCGCGCCGGTACGTGCCCACGACCAGGAGCCGGGGACCGTGCGGTTGGCTCCCCAGCCATCCGAGCATCGAGGCGGTCGCGTGGTCGCTCCACTGCAGATCCTCGAGCACCAGCACGACGGGCTGCCCGCGGGTGATCACGGTCAGGGCGTGCCCCAACTCGCGCAGCATCCTTTCGCGGGTGCTGCCGAGCGTGCGGACCTGCAGGCTGGCCACGTCCCGTCCGGACAGGACGCCCGGCAGGTTCATCAGCCAGGTCGGCGCGTGCTCCTCGAGCAGGTCCGCGACGACGGACCCGCCGTCGCCCTGACAGAGCTGGTCGAGCGCCTCCAGCACCGGCAGGTAGGGCTCACCTGACCCGTGCTGCTCCACACATCCGCCATGCCCGACCGCGAGCCCGGGAACCTCGTCGCAGGATGCGCGGAACGTCTCGACCAGCGCCGTCTTGCCCATCCCGGGCTCGCCCGAGACGATCACGAGGCCGCGGCCACCACCGAGCACCGCGCGCAGCTCACCCCGCAACGCCGCCAGCTCCCGGTCCCGTCCGAGCAGCGTGCGGGCCGTCGCGGTCCCGTCGCGTTTTACGTCCTCGGCCGCCGCCGTGGTGACCTGCAGATCTCCGACGAAGCGGTACCCGTGGCCACGGACCGTGCGGATCACCGACTGCTCCCGCCCGTCGTCGCCCACGGCCCGGCGTGCCGACTTGATCCGGCTGGTCAGCGCGGACTCGCTGACAAACCGGTCCCCCCACACGCCGTCGAGCAGCTCCTCCTTCGAGACCGCCCGGTCGCGGTGGTCGATGAGGTGGATGAGCACGTCGAACACCTGGGGTTCGACGTGCTGGGGCTCGCCCGACCGGCGCACCTCGCGGGTCGACGTGTCGACCTCACAGTCACCGAAGACGTAGCGCATCCATCGCCGACCCTACCTGAGGTCTCCACGAGGTCTCCATGACGTCTCCAAGCTGGCGCCGCCCGCTGTCCGTAGCGTGCCATCAGACCTTGAAGACGAAGAGGACGTCACCATGACCGTCGCACCCATCCGGCGATCCAGGACCGCGGGCTCCGAGACCGCCACCCATGACGCCATCGTCGTCGGCGCGCGTGTCGCGGGAGCCGCTACCGCCATGCTCCTGGCCCGTGCCGGCCTCGGCGTCCTGGTGCTCGACCGCGCGCGCCCTGGCGCCGACACGCTCTCCACGCACGCCCTGATGCGTGGCGGCGTCCTGCAGCTGCGTCGGTGGGGGCTGCTGGACGGGATCGTCGACGCAGGCACCCCGCCGATCCGACGCACGATCATCCACTACGGCGACGACGCCGAAGCCGTCGACATCAGCGCCAAGGCCGGTGTCGACGCGCTGTACAACCCGCGGCGGACGCTGCTGGACCCACTGCTCGTCGAGGCCGCCGTCGCGGCGGGCGCGGAGGTCCGCTTCGGCGTAGACGTGCGTGCCGTCCACCGCGACGGGTCCGGACGGGTGACCGGCGTCGCGTACCGCGACCGCGACGGCCGCACGCGGTCCGCCCGCGCCGCCATCACGATCGGGGCAGATGGCCCACGCTCGCTGATCGCGCGCACCGTCCATGCCCGGGACCACATGTCCGGCCAGGGGTCGAGCGCGATGATCTACGGCTACTGGTCCGGGCTATCGGTCGACGGCGATGAGTGGTTCTACCGGCCCGGCGTCGCCGCGGGACTCATCCCCACCAACGGCGAGCACGTCGGTGTCTGGGTGGGCACCGCCACGACGCGGTTCCGCGCCGAGTTCGACGGTGACCTCGAGACGGTCTTCGGACGACTGCTCCGACAGGCGGCACCGGAGATCGCCGCCCGCATCCCAATCGCCCGCCACGATGGACGGCTCCGCGGACACCTCGGCGCCGCGGGTCACCTGCGGCAGCCCTGGGGTCCCGGCTGGGCACTGGTCGGAGACGCCGGCTACCTGAAGGACCCCATCACCGCGCACGGCATCACCGACGCGCTGCGCGACGCCGAGCTGCTGGCCCGTGCCATCACAGCACCGGTCGGGGATGCCGCGGAGGAGTTGGCCGCCTACCAGCGCACCCGAGACGAGCTGTCGAGGCGGATGTTCGGGATCACCGACGCCGTGGCCTCCTACGCCTGGGACCTGCCACGGCTGCGGGACCTGCTGATCCAACTGAGCCGCGAGATGTCCCGCGAAGCGCTCGCCATCGCCGCGCTCGACCACGAGGCCATCGCCGCCTGAAAGGACGTGAACCCCATGAGCACGACGCTGTACGCACCCCCGAAGGCAGACACCACGGCCCGCGCGTTCCTGGATGCGCTCGCCCGGCGGGACTTCGCGGCCCTGCGCGGCCTGCTCGCCGACGACGTCTGGTTCCGGATCCTGTTGCCTCGCCACATGGTCGAGACGCACACCGCCGCGGAGGCCGTCGCCGCGTTCCACCAGTGGTACGGGACCGTGGCCGCGTTCGAGGTGCAGCACCTCACCCATCACACGATGGCCGGACGGGAGTTCGTCGCCTACCGGTTCCGGCTCCGCCCCGCGTGGGCACCCGACCAGTGGCACCTCATCGAGCAGTCCGGTTACGCGCGGGTCCGTGACGGCCGCCTCAGCCGGCTCGATCTCGTCTGCACCGGCTTCCACCCCGTCGACCCGGCGTGACCGCCGTTCCTGCCTGTTCCCACACCGCACCGCCTGACCCGAACGCCACTGCGTCCTCGACTCGAAGACCACCGGCACCGGAGGTCGTCGTTGCCACCTCCTGCCCGGCATACGATGATCCGCCCGAGAACCGGTGGAGGCGTGAACGGAGGTCCACGATGGCCAGGCTGATCTACTCGGCGATCGCGTCGCTCGACGGCTACATCTCGGACGAGTACGGCACGTTCGACTGGCCGAACCGGACAAGGAGGTCCATACCTTCATCAACGATCCTACGGCCGGTCGGCACCTACCTCTACGGACGCCGTATGTACGAGACGATGGCCGGCTGGGGGTCTCCATGGCCGCGAAGTGGCCACCAGTATCGAAGTCCGACCAGTGCACGATGGCGTTGGCCTGTTCGGGCGTAGTCGGATGGCCACGTCTTCCGCGAACGCCGCAGCGCCGGTGGGAACGTGCGATGGTGCTGGCCGTTTGTCCATCTCGCTGACGCGAGGCGCCTGCGGGAGCTCATTGGGCTCCTTCCTGAGGTTGGTGTGCGGATCGTTGGCGGTCGGCGCCGTAGGCGGCGACGAAGACGCGCACGCCCTGGTCTGCCCAGCGGTGGAGCCGGCGCTGTGGAAACGCCGTGTTCGAGCGGTCAGTATCGCTTCATCCAGCGGTGCCGCCAGGATCAGGTAGTTGAGGTGCTCGGCGGCCAGGTCGGGTCATCGACCACCAGCAGGCCCCGGTCGGCGAGACGGCGGATGACGACGGCCAGGGTGCGGTGCGCCTGCCGAGGTGCGCGGCGGTGCCAGGCCGTGGCCAGTGCGGGGAACCGCTCGGCTTCAGCGATCAGCATGCGCAGCATCCGCACCAGGTGCGGCTGGGTGACGACGGCCACGTGCTGCCGGGCGAAGGCACGCAGTTCCGCGGCCAGATCCGTGCTGTCGGCGAGCCGTCGACCATCCAGCGCGAGCGCGCCTCGGCCTCCTCGATGGCGGACTCGACGACGGCCACGAACAGGCCTTCCTTGTCGGCGAAGTGCCGATACACGGTGACCTTCGACGCGTCGGCCTTCAGATGTTGCGGCATGACCTAAGTGAACTGAG
>DATHVN010000043.1 GCA_035461305.1 Euzebyales bacterium
ACCGCCTGCACCCGCTCGGCGGTCCACGGGACCACCTGCTCGACGTCGAGCGCCGGTGGCCGCACCGCCTTCGACGAGCACACGCTCCGCGCGACCAAGCCGTCCTCGACCGCGGCGCCCATCAGTGACGACAGGTTCGCCAGCAACACCCGCACCGTCCGAGGTGCAAGCTCGTCGCTGCGACCTTTGACCCACGCCTGCACCGTCGACGGGCGGATGGCCGCCAACGGCATGTCGCCGAACGTCGGCAGGATGTGACGGCGCAGCCCCGACTCGACCGCTTCACGCGTCAACTCATCGAACGTCTGCGCGGCGAGCCTCTCTCCCACGAAGCCGAACGACCGCTGATCCGCGCGCGGGTCGACGTGCACACCACGGACCAGGTCGGCGGTGACCTCGTCGAGCCACCGCTGCGCGTCGACCTTGCGTCGAAAGTGGCGAGCGTGTTCCTTACCCCCCAGGCGTGGTAACGCGCTTACCAACGTCCATTCGGATGACGTTTGATGCTCGCCACTACCCGTGCTCCCCCGCCCGCCCCGGCGTCGTCGGACCCAAGAACCCGCGCTCACGCGCCATCGTCACCCACCGGCCCGCCGTGGACCTTGGCACCCCGAACACCTCCGTGACCTTCTTCACCGGCGCCTGCCCCACTGCGTAGGTGACCGCGTACACGACGGCGACCTTGCGCAGCGCTTCATCGGTGGGTCCGTTCGCAGCATCGTCGCGGCTCGCACCAACGAATGGCGCCCACTTCGACCCACGCTCGCCGGGTTCACCCCGCCAGACGTAGGGCACCACGGCCTGGGAAACGAGCTGCGCGACGGGGATGATGCGGAGACCCGAGCTGTCGACCGGTGGCCCACTGTCAGTCTGCGCACACTCCATCCTCTCGACCACGTACCGGTCGCCGTTGTGCACCACAGTCAGCGTCACGACGTAGGCGAACCCATCGTCCGGCCCCGGAGTGAACTGCGTGGGCGGCACCCGTGACGGTCCCCGCACGCCGGGCGCCAGCTCGACCCTCGCGGCGTCGAGCAGGTTCACCGGTGACCGCTCAACCTGCACAGCTTCAAACCTACCCGATACAGCCGTGCACGACCAACGCACCCTGTTTAGTATAGTCATGCGCGACCATACTGAATGTCACGGATGGGATTTCCGATGGATCAGCGGTCTGACGAGTTCATGTCTTATGCCGACATTTCCGAACAGTGCAAGGGTGACCCAGTCGACGGTGCGCTACTAGGTGCACATGGGCCAAGGGTCACCGTCGTACAAGCTCGGAAGGCATCGGCGCGTTCGCCGGTCCGACGTCGAGAAGTGGCTCGAGGCTCGCGTCGACACCGCGCAGCCCGCAGCGTGACCGCAGAAGAAAGCCGCCCCGCCGACCCGGGGGAGGCGTCGGGGGCGGCACAGACCAGCGGTTGGGGAGCCGCGGTCGACGACCATGGTACCCGACCGACGCGGACGACCTCGTGCACGAGCACGTGTCCGATGGGCGCCGGAGCCGGACGTGTCGGCGCTCATCCCGGCGAACTACGGCAGCAGCGCGCCCTCGCCCGCCTCGCCTCCTCGCGATGCCATGACTCGGAGGTGCGTCGTGAACGACAGACCCGAGCCTCACAAGTCGGCTGAGCAGGCGGTCGCCCACGGCAACGCCTCCGCGACGAGGCCGCCGGCTACCGGGTGCGCGCCAAGCGCGCAGACGACCTCACCCGGGAACTACTCACGATGCGGGTCGCCGCGCTCGGCAAGCTCGCGGACCCCACCGACCTGCCGTTCGACGAGAATCTGTAGTCAGACCGGGACGCGGTCGAGTCCGCGGTCGACCAGTTGCTCGCCGCGAAGCCCCACCTCGGCGACCGTCGGCCGCGCGGTGATGTCGACCAGGGCGTCCGCGACGCCGCGACCTCGGTCAGCTTGGCCGGGATGCTGCGCGAGCGCGCGTAGCCTGCGCCGCGCACGCGAACGTCACCCTGAGGAGGGACCCGTGAAGTTCACCGTCCAAATCCGCAAGAGCAGCAACGTCGCCCACATCGAAGCGTCGTCGGTCAGCTACACGGCCGGGGACCCGAGCACATACCTGATGCATGACCCCAGCGGCAACGTCGTCGCTGCACTACCAGCCGACGTCGTCGTCAGCATCACAGCCGACGAAGCCACCGAGCACAGCGGCTCCCGTGCCGGGCGCGCGCGCTGAGCGACATGGGCGACCCCGACTACCAGTCCGGTGCACACAGCACGGTATCGCCGTGATGACTCATGGGCCAGTGAACCTGACGGCATCGATTTCGCGTCCGGCGTCGTGCAGGACATCGTCCGAGCCCGGTGACGTCGAACTCGTCACCGGGCTCCTCAACGTTGCCAGCGCACGCTCATCAAGCTCGAGAAGCACGCTGACATCGACCGCAGCAAGCGCTGCAGGACATCGCACAGCGCCACCGACCATCCGAGTAGACTCACCACTTGAGCGGCCTGGTGCCGCTGTTGCTGACGGCGCCGGGAGCCCCCAACGCACACATCCGTTGTGTCGTTGAAGGGCTCCCGCCGTCGCATCCGACACCACCACCGCAGAGAACACCCAAGAACCAGTCCAGGCCGTACCCATCCGGCCGCTCGAGCAAGCCAGCGTGTTCCTCGCCGCCAGCCCACGCATCTTCGACACCGACGGCTCACCGGTCCACATCCCCAAGCTGACCGGCATGGCCGAACCGTCATGGCATGGCGAGACCGAGCAGGTTGACGAGGTCGACCCGACGTGGGACGAGGTCACGCTGCTCCCGTCGAACATGGCGTCGGTCAAGAGCCTGACGCCGGCGCAGCAACGAGCTGGCTCGCCAGTCGGTCATCGCGCTCAGGCCGCTTTGCGAGACCGGATGGTCCGCGACGTCGCCGCGAAGATCGACACCGCGCTCGTCGCCGGGGACGGCGCGGCCAACCGCTGGCGGAGATGTCACCCCTACTGGGCTGCTGAACTACACCGGCACACAGGAACTCACCGGCGTCGGCGCGCCCACACTCGACGACCTGCACGACGCCGAAGGACTCATCCTCGCCGCGAACGTCGACCCCTCCTGGCTGCGGTGGTTCATGACGTCCCGCGACTTCGTCAACATCCGCAAGCTGAAGGACGGGCAGCAGCGGTACCCGGTGCAGCCCGACCCGAGCGAGCGGGCGCGTAGCGGCTGCTCGGCCACGGCGTCACCATCGCGAACCAGCTTCCCGCCGACGGCGGCGCCGGGTCGAACGAGTCGTCCATCGTGCTCGCCGACATGTCGCAGCTCGTCGTCACCCGCGACCTCGCGCTGTCCGTGAGGGTTCTCGACGAGACGTACGCGGACGTCGACCAGCAGGCCATCCGCGTCGTGATCGCTACGACACTGCCGTGGTCGTGCTCCGCGGCGTCACCCCGTAGCGATGCCCGCGGTGATGGTGACGCCACCGACGGGGCTTGACCTGCTCGAGCACCTCGACGCCGACACGGGCGACCCCAACGCTGCGGTTCGCGCGTACGCGATGCTCGACGTCGCGACGCGGGCCGCGCGCGGGTACACCCGCGGCCGCGGGTTCGACGAGCAGGCAGGCACAGTCGCGGAGGACCTCGCCGCAGCCATCCTCACGTCCGCGGCGCGGTCGTATCTCAACCCGGCACTGCAAGCAACTGCAAGCAACTGCGAGCACATCGGCTCGTACGAGGCCGCGTGGGGCGAGGTGACGTGGGACCTCAACGAGCGTCTCGCGCTCGACCGGTGGCGGCAACGCGTCGCCTGACCGCTTGGTTGGCGCCGGCGTAGTGCCCGCCCGGTCGCCAACAGTCGAGCCCGGCGTTCCTCCTAAGGCGGGGGCTCAACGCTTCCTAATCGGTCATCACGAGCCGGTCGCTGCCGGCCAGCCCTCGGCATGCTGGGCGCACACCAACAGGCGCCGCGGACCCACCGTGTCGAACCGCCACACAGCGCGGACGGTCGCCGGTCGGTCACACGGCGGCCCCCTGCCGCTTCGGCGCGGCCCCGATGACGGCGCAACCGTCGTGGGCACGGTGTTGTGGCATCACTCCGACAGGATGCCCGCGCTGCCTCGAAGGTATGTTCGCAATGGCCGAGCCCCCCGCTCCGCAAGGGGGGGCGAGAGGCTCTGGTGTTGTTGTACCCAGCGAACGCCAGGGTCATGCCGGCGCCGACCATGGTTCACGCAGAATGTGGATACGCCACCAGTCGCCGTCACTGTCGAGCACCGCCAGGGCGATGCGGTCGTTGTAGAACGGTTTGCGCTCGAGACACCGACGACCAGTCAACGGAGGGGTTGCGTCATGGCCCTGTGGAACGCAGGCCGGGCCTGGCTGCAGCAGCGCCGTCGCACCTACCGATGCAGGTACTGCCACGAGCGATACGACCGGAGCAACCCGAACCGTCCGACGTGCAAACGCGCAAGAGCATGCGAGGGTTGGGTGGACCGGCCGGTTCGAGCGGAGGCGGGGGCGTAGCTCGAGTGCCGCCGCCTACCGACATCGTTGGGCGGTCGGGTAGGCTGCCGTGATGCTCGGTGACGTGCTCGTCGGCGCGGCGGTCCTGTTCGCGGCTGGCAACGTCCTCGTCGGTGGGCTGATCGCCTGGGGTGTCTCAGGCGGCGACGGGACGTCTTCACCCGTGCGCGGCCTGCTGGGCGTCGGGGTGCTCGGGGCGTGCCTGGCCTCGCTCGTCAGCACGGCGTGGCTGCTGCAGTCGGTGTACCGCGCAGTGGCCATCGTGGTGTTCGTCGCGCTAGTCGCCGGTTCCTCGTACGTCCTCGCCGCCGTACGGGACACGGCACGTCGGTGGTGGGTCGCCGGCGCCGTCGTCGCCGCAGGCGCTGCTGAGCGTGACGATCGGCGTCGCCGGCGCGGCGACCCCGGTCTTCGGACGCGCCGTGCTGCTCGCGGGGCTCGGCCCGACCACCGCGGCGGTGGCCCTCGCGACCCTCGCCGTCACGGGTGCGGAGGACCTCGCGGGGCGAGCCCACCAGCCTGGCCGTGGTCCTCACGGCCCTGTGCGCGCCGTCAGCGCTGCTCGCCCTCGCGTGGTCGGCCGGTTGATGTGCGCATGCGGGCGAGCGATCTGGTCGTCCGCCGGGAACCATCGTCGACACGATGAAGTCTGACCCGTCATGACCCGTCGATGTGACGCCCTGCTCAGCGTGCTGCTCCTGGCCGCCGTCGCCTGCGGCGAGGCAGCGCCGGCGACCGCTCCCACCACTCCGGTGACCACCTCATCGACGGAGCGTGACGAGACGCAGGAGTACCGGACCAGGGCGACGGTCCTCGAGGTGGGCGACAGCGGACCGCAGCTGTGCTTCGCGGTCGCGGAGTCGTACCCGCCGCAATGCAGCGGTCCCGAGATCGTCGGGTGGGACTGGGACGCGGTCGCCGGCGAGGAGTCGGCCAGCGGCGTGACCTGGGTCGACGCGGTGCTGAGGGGCACGTGGGACGGCGAGCGCTTCACGGTGACGCGGCCCGTCGAGGCTGGGTCGGCATGGCCCGAGCCTCCGCCGGGCGATCCCGACGAGCTCGCGCCCGGGTGTAAGGAACCCGACGTCATCGACCCTTCCCACGGCCGGGACGAGGTGGACGACGTCATCGCTTCGCTCGAGCGGGCCGGCGTGTCGTCGATCCGCGTCTCTGATCCCAGCGGCCCCTGGGACGGTCCGTTCGTGCTCACGGTCCTGGTCCCGCCGGGACGCGGTGACGAGATCACCGCGATGATCCGCCGTGACTACCTGGGCGCGCTGTGCGTCGTCGAACGTGACCTGCCGACAATGGACGAGCTTCAGGCGCTGCATGACGAGGTCAGCGCGGCGACGACCAACGACGACGGATCACCGCGCGACACGCCGCTGGGCCCGAACCTCGGATCGGTGCCCGACACCGAGGGTGGTGTCGTCGTCGTCCAGGTGATCGTCGCCGACGAGGCCGCGCGCGCGTGGGCGCGGCGACGGTGGGGCGACCGCGTCGTCCTCGACGGCATGCTCCAGCCGGTCGACTGACGCCTGACCACGGTCAGCGCGCGTCGCCGCCGGCACGGATGGACGCGGTCCTGCGCCCGGGTCCCATCCGTTCGACGGTGGGGCGGAGCCTGGGTTCGCGGGCTCTGATGCCCTCGCGCAGGTACCCGGAGCGATGCGACAGGCGTCCATCGGCATCGATGGTCAAGGTGCCATCGACCACCGCGTACTGACCCATGGTGATGCGCGCCGGCACGTGCGCATGCCACGACGACCACAGCCGTCCGCCGCCGACCCGGCCACCCATCTCCTTCAGCCGCACCTGGATGCGGTCCTTGAACGTCGTGATCACCAGGTAGCTCACCCGGGCGTTGACCATCCTCCCGCCATGGACGACCTGCACGGGAGCCGTTCCGCGGTCGGAGTGCGTCGTGGGTGCGTGGTACTCGCCCGACAGGAGCAGATCGACGTCGTGCGCGCGCAGCATCCTCCACAGGCGACGGCCGTCGTCGAGCAGCAGTCCACTGGACGCGAACCGCCGGTTGGGTCCGAGGGCGGGGATCTCGCTCTGCACGATGAGATGCCGCGCCCCCGTCCGCCGGAGGCGTCGCAGGACACGGTCCAGCCACTGCAGCTGGCGTGCGCCGATGCGCACGCGGACAACGTCGTGACGACGCATGAACGGGTCGAGCGTGACCAGACCGACGTCGCCGAGCCGCGTTGCGTATGCGGTCCGTTCGAACTGCGTCCCGACGGGGCGCATCCTGAATCGGGGACCGCCGGTCGCATCCCGCGCCATGTGCCGCGCCCACGTCCGTTTCCACACGTCGAGCTCTTGGGCCTTGAACCTGTGGGACCGAAGGACGCCGACATGTGACATGTCGCCGACCTCGTGGTCGCCCAGTCCCGCGTACACCGTCAGGCCGTGGCGCTGCCACCAGCGCCGCATGCGGGGGTAGTAGTGGTCGCCAGCTCTTCGCACGGCGGCCCGACGCTGCGCACGGGTCTCGACGGGCCCGAACATCGCCGAGCCGCTGGCGTCGACGTCCCAGCGGCCCTCGACCATGTCCCCGGTGTGGAGCACGGCGTCGGGACGCTCGGCCGCGATCTGGCCGATCACTGTGTCGAGCGCACGACGCCAGGACGGAGTGATCCCCGGCCGTGACGCGGGCGTCCAGCCCGGCGCCCCGCGCAGCCCGCCCACGTCGGTGTGCGGGACACCGCTCGTCGAAACGTAGCGCCCGGTCGGCCGCTCCCGGGCCCATGCGGACGTGGCCGTCAACGCCACGAACAGCGCCGCCGCCGCGACGACGCGCAACGCTGTCCGCGACCTGCGGGACGGGTTCACCCGGCGGGACCTGGAGGTCGGTGGACGGTCGGCGCGACCAACGGACCCGTCACAGCCTACAGGAAGCGCTCGAGGACGAGCGCCACACCGTCGTCGTCGTTGGACGCCGTGACCGTGTCGGCGACGGCGTGGACTGTCGGGTGCGCGTTGGCGACGGCGACCGCGTGGCCGGCCCACTCGAGCATCGGGATGTCGTTGGGCATGTCGCCGAACGCCATCACCGCGTCGGCTGCGATCCCCCACTCCGCCGCCACCCGAGCCAGCGTCGCCGCCTTGCTCACGTCCGCCGCGGCGACCTCGAGCAGGTCGGCGCCGGAGAAGTAGACGCTGGCCGAGCCGTCGAGCACATCGATCGCGCGCGCCGCGGCGGTGTCGATGTCGACGTCGGACACCCGCGCGAGGATCTTCACCGGCGGTTCCAGGAGCAGGTCGTCGAGCGTGTCGGCGTAGGCCACCTGGGGCATCCGCTCCGACCGGCGGATGCCACGCGGGTAACCTCGCTCGTGCGCGAAGCCGTCAGGACGCTCCACGCCGAAGGTCGCGGTCGGAAATGCCGCGCGCAGGCGCTCGATGACCGTCCGGGCCGTCGCGATGTCGAGGTGGGTGCTGTGGACGATCTCTGAGGTCTCGAGGTCCACGACCAGCGCCCCGTTGGCGGCGATCGCCGTCCCCCGGCCGCCGAGCAGGTCGGAGATCGGCTCCAGCCACCGTGGCGGGCGGCCCGTGACCACCAACACCCGGATGCCTGCGTCGGTGATCCTGCGGATCGTCTCGGCGGTGCGCTCGCTGATCGTGCCATCGGTGCGCAGCAGCGTGCCGTCGAAGTCGATCGCCGCGATCGCGGGCCTCACGACCGGGTCAGAGGCGTGACTCATAGAACACCTGCTCGTGAACGTTGCGGACCCGACGCATGGCCCGGCGCAGCTCCTCCTCGAGCCGCTGGATCCCGGGGGGATCGAAGCCGAGGACCTGGGCCGCGTGGGCGCGCACCTCGCTGCGAGCGCGCAGCAGGTGGCTGTTGCGCTCACCGATGAGGTAGAGGACGTTGCGCAGCTGGGTCAGCGTCCGCCAGCCGTGCAGCAGCCAGCCGTGCTGCCGTTCGTCGATGTAGCCGCCTTCGGCCGCGGCCGCCAGCCCCGCACGTGTGCCGGATGAGCGCAGCTGTTCGTGCCGCCCGCCGTGTGTGAGAGCCAGCAGCTGCACTGTCCACTCGACGTCGGCCAGGCCACCGGCGCCCAGCTTGAGGTCGATGTCACCCTCGCCGCCGCCGGCACGCTCACGCTCGATCCGCGCCTTCACGGCCCGCACCTCACCGAGACGCTCGGCCGACGCGGGGTCCTCGAAGACACGGTCGGCGACCATCGCCAGCCACCGCTCCCCCAGGCCTCGGTCGCCGGCGACGACGCGCGCCTGCGTGAGCGCCAGGAACTCCCACGACTGCGCCCAGCGCTCGTAGTAGCGCTCGTAGGACCCCAGTGACCGCGCCAGGGGCCCGTCGCGCCCCTCCGGGCGGAGCCCGAGGTCGACGGTGAAGGCGGGGGCCGTCGGCGCGATCAGGGAGACCAGCGCGACCATCCGCTCGACCGACGCGATGGCCTGGGCCCGTTCGTCGGGGGGGTCGAAGACCACCATGACGTCGAGGTCGCTGGCATAGCCCAGCTCACCTGCGCCCAACCTGCCCAGCCCGATGACGGCGAGCCGGACGTCGCTGCCGGTCAGCGCCAGCCGGGTGGCCGCGTCCAGCACCACATCCGCGACGCGGGTCAGGTGGTCGGTGACCGCCTCGACGTCGGTGCGACCCGACACGTCGCGGATCGCCGTCCAGACCAGTTCGCGCCGCAGCCGGCGGCCGATCGCCATCGCCCGATGCTCCGGATCGCCGGACCGGACCAGCAGCGCCTCGATCTGGGTGTCGATCGCCGCCGCGTCGAACGGCTCATCCAGCGTCGACGGGTCGCCGAGCCTGCCGATGAGGTCGGGGTCACGCACCAGCCACTCGCCGATGCGGCGTGACCGGCCCAGCAGGCTGACCAGCAGCTCGCCGCTCGGCGGAGCGTCGCGCAGCGTGGTCAGCAGCGTCGGGTCGTTGACGAGGCGCTCACACAACGTCCGCAGCTCGATCAGACCCCCGTCGGGGTCCGGTGCCGCCGCCAGCGCGGGCAGGATCGCGGGCAGGATCGTCCGCAGCACCCGCGCGAGCCGCGACGTCCCGCCGACCATGGCGTCGAGGTGCGCGACGGCCCGCTTGGGTGCGGTGAAGCCCAGCGCCGACAACCGCTCATACGCGGCCTGCTCGTTGAGCCCGCTGCCGAGCTGGCGCTGCTCGGCGGCCGTCAGCTCACCGAACCTGGTCAGCAGCGGCCGGTAGAACAGCTTCTCGTGGAGTCGTCGCACGTAGCCTTGCACGCGGCTGAACTCGCGGTCGAACTGGTCGAGCGCGTCGGCGGCGCGGATGTCGCGGAAGCCGAACGCACGCGCCAGCCGGTGGCGGTCGCGGGCATCGTGCGGCACGACGTGGGTCCGCCGCATGCGTCGCAGCTGCAGGCGATGCTCGATCGTGCGCAGGAACTGGTAGGCGTCGCCGAACAGGTTGGCGTCGCCCTCGTCGACGTAGCCGCCCGCAGCGAGGGCGTCGAGGCCCTCCAGAGTGTTGGGGGTGCGAAGCGTCCGGTCGGCGCGCCCGTGCACCAGCTGCAGCAGCTGCACGGCGAACTCGATGTCGCGCAGGCCACCGGGAGCCAGCTTGAGTTGCCGGGCGCCCGCCGAGCGCACCGGAGCGCTGCGCTCGACGACCGTCTTCATCCTCTGGATGTCCGCGACCGCGCCGTCTCCGAGGCGCTCGGGCCACACGAACGGCTCGACCAGCTCGGAGAACCTGCGCCCGAGCGCCTCGTCGCCGGCGATCGGGCGGGCCTTCAGCAGGGCCTGGAACTCCCAGGTCCTCGCCCACCGGCTGTAGTAGCGCCGGTAGGCGTCGAGGCTGCGGACCAGCGGGCCGTCGCTGCCCTCCGGCCGCAGGTTCGTGTCGATCTCGTAGACCCTGCCGGCAGCGGTGACGGTGCCCAGCACCTCCAGCAGCGACCGTGCGACGCCGGTCGCGGCGCCGGCGTCGCGGGCGACGAACAGCAGGTCGAGGTCGGAAACGTAGTTCAGTTCGCGGCCGCCCAGCTTGCCCATGGCCACGACGGCGAGCGGCTCCTCGGCGGCGACGTGCGTGTACGCCGAAGCGATGATCCCCTCGGCGAGCGAGGACAGCTCGGCGGTGGCCGTCGGCGTATCGGCCATGCCGAGCAGGTCGCGAAGGGCGATGCGCAGGACGCCGAGTCGCTGCACATCGGCGAGCGCCGCCGGTCCCCCGTTGGCGAGTGCCTCGTCGGCGTGGGACCGCACGTCGTCGTAGGTCCACGTCGCCAGATCGCCGCAGAGCACGGCGCGCGCCCGCGCGGAGCGGACGATCAGGTCGGGCAGCGCGTCGCTGGCGCCGGCCAAGAAGGCCAGCCGGCGCAGCGTGTCGTCGGAGGTTGCCAGCTCATGCCAGGCGACCGCGTCCGCGGTCGCGAGGTCGAGGACGGCCGAAAGAGCCGTGGGCGGGTGCGCGCCCAGGCCGAGGCGCTCCAGGACGCGGCGCAGCTCGCCGTCGTCCAGGCCCAACGCCGCCACGCGGTTCTGCGCCCGCTCCGCGTCCAGTTCGAACAGCGCGAGCAGCCGCCCGTCGACGTCGATCATGGCCGGGCCGGATACCGGCCGGGACCAGGGGACACGGCCTCAGAGCATCGGCAGATAGCGCTGGACCTCGTAGGGTGTCACCTGCGCGCGGTACGCGTCCCACTCGACCCGCTTGTTGCGCAGAAAGAAGTCGAAGACGTGCTCACCGAGCGTCTCGGCGACCAGCTCGGAGGACTCCATCTCGCGCAGCGCCTCGTCGAGGTTGCCGGGGAGGCTGGCGATGCCGGCGGCGCGCCGCTCGGCGTCGGTCATCTCGAAGATGTTGTCCTCGGTCTCGGGGACCAGGTCGTAGCCCTTCTCGATGCCGCGCAGACCGGCCGCCAGCACCACCGCGAACATCAGGTACGGGTTGCACGCCGGGTCCGGGGCGCGCAACTCGACGCGCGCCGACGCGCTCTTGGACGGCTTGTATGTCGGCACCCTGACGAGCGCCGAACGGTTGTAGCGGCCCCACGACACGTGCACCGGGGCCTCACCGGTCGGGAACGGGCCAAGCATCGCGGCCGACAGCCGCTTGTAGCTGTTGACCCACTGGCAGCACACCGCGCTGATCTCGCGCGCGTGGGTCAGGAGCCCGGCGACGAACTGCCGGGCCACAGTTGACAGGTTCGCGGGGTCCTCGGGGTCGTGGAAGGCGTTCGTGTCTCCCTCGAAGAGCGACACGTGGGTGTGCATCGCGCTGCCCCAGTGCTCGGCCAGCGGCTTCGGCATGAACGTCGCGTACACACCGTGCTGCATGGCGACCTCCTTGACCACCATGCGGTAGGTCATCACGTTGTCGGCCATCGACAGCGCGTCGGCGTAGCGCAGGTCGATCTCGTGCTGGCTCGGTGCGACCTCATGGTGGGAGTACTCGACGCTGATGCCCATGGCCTCCAGCGTCTGGATCGCATCGCGCCGGAAGTCGGACTGCATCTCAGTCGGGGTGAGGTCGAAGTAGCCACCGGCGTCCAGTGGCACCGGTTCCTCTGCGGAGCGGAACAGGAAGAACTCGATCTCGGGGTGGACGTAGAAGGTGAAGCCCAGGTCCTGCGCGTGCTGCAGCGTGCGCCGCAGCACGTGGCGCGGGTCGCCGACGAACGGCTCGCCCTCCGGCGTGAAGATGTCACAGAACATCCGTGCGACCCCGTGGTCCCGGGGCCGCCACGGCAGCACCTGGAAGGTCGTCGCGTCGGGCACGGCGAGCATGTCCGACTCCTGGACACGTGCGAAGCCGTCGACGGCGGAGCCGTCGAAGCCGATGCCCTCACGGAACGCGCTCTCGAGCTCCGAGGAGGTGACCGCGACGGACTTGAGCATGCCCAGCACGTCGGTGAACCACAGCCGGATGATGCGGATGTCGCGCTCCTCGACCGTGCGGAGCACGTACTCCTGTTGCTTGTCCACGTCGGCTGCCTTCCTCGCCCGCCTGAACCTGACGCCGGGGGCGTCGTCCGGTGACGAGGATGGTACCGTCGGAAGGGATCGTGCAGCGCTCACGTCCGGTGCCTATAGCCGGGCTGACTGCGGGCGCGGTGTAGCGTCGCGCGCCGCTGCCACGTGACGCGACCGGCCCCCCGCTGCACCAAGAGGGACCGGCCGCGTCATCGGATCGCAACCGATCAGGTCACGTGGTGTCAGGAGTCCTGCAGCACCTTCTGCGACTGTCCGTCGAGGCTGACGACGCCGGTGGTCGGCGATGTCCGCGGACCGCCGGGGTAGGCGGCGGAACCGAGCGCGGCCTCCGGGTACCCGTACATGCCATGCTCGTGGATGTCGAGACCCTCGAGCTCCTCGACCTCGGACACCCGCAGGAGCCCGGCCGCCTTCAGCGCCAACGCGAGGATCGCGCTGGAGACCGTGACGAACGCGGTGATGGCCAGGATGCCGACGACCTGGATCCACACCTGGGTGACGCCGCCGCCCTTGAACAGGCCGACCTCGGTGCCATAGAACGCGGGCCACAGGATGCCCAGCGCTCCGCACACGCCGTGGACGCTGAACGCGCCGACCGCGTCGTCGATGCCCAGCCTGTCGACCGCCTGGACCGACAGGACCACCAGCACGCCTGCGACCGCACCGACGCCGATCGCGCCGAGGCCACCGACGAGGTCCGGGGCCGCGGTGATGCCGACAAGGCCACCGAGCACGCCGTTGCAGGTCATCGAGAAGTCGGGCTTGCGGAACCGGGCCCACGTGAACAGCGTCGCTGCGGCGCCACCGGCACACGCGGCGATGCAGGTGGTGAACAGAACCGGGGCGATCGCCACGCCGTCGGCCGCAAGGACCGAACCGCCGTTGAACCCGAACCAGCCGAACCACAGGGTGAAGGTGCCCAGCGCGGTCAGCGGCGCCGAGTGGCCGGGGATGACCTGGGGCCTGCCGTCACGACCGAACTTGCCCATACGGGGTCCGAGGATCGCGGCGATCGTGATGGCCGCGACACCGCCCGTCATGTGCACGATGCTCGAGCCGGCGAAATCGATGTAGCCCTGGCCGCCGAGGGTCGACAGCCAGCCGCCGCCCCAGTGCCAGTGGCCGACGATCGGGTAGACCAGGGCGCTGATGATGACCGAGACGATCACGTAGCCCGAGAACTTCATCCGGCCGGCGACCGCGCCCGAGACGATCGTCGCGGCTGTGGCACAGAAGACCGCCTGGTACATGAAGTCCACACCGAGCGGGATGCCTCCCGCCTCGGTGACCGGTGCCGTCATGCCGTCGGTGTAGCTGCCGGCCTGCAGCATGAACGTGTCGGTGCCGAGCAGACCGGCGGCGCTCGCGCCGTACATCAGCCCGAAGCCGACGAAGAAGTATGCGATCAGACCGAAGTTCATGTCTGCGAGGTTCTTCATCATGATGTTCGCGGCGTTCTTCGACCGCGTCAGACCTGTCTCCACCATTGCGAAGCCGGCCTGCATGATGAACACCAGGGCGATGGCCAGCATGTAGTACACGACGTCGATGTTGAGCTGCAACGTCGCGGTCTCACCGAGCTCCTGCGCTGCGGCGGGTCCGGCGAGGACCGGCAACATGCCGAGTGCAGATCCTGCCATCAACAACATTCGCCTTGCCATCGTGCCTCCTAATCGGCTCGTGCCATCCGACGCCTGCGCGCCGACGTTCCCGCGGCCTCAAGACGCACGATCTGCGCTGACCCAGGCTGTTCGACGAGCGGCCATCGACGGTGCGCGTCCAGTCATCTCTCAGCGCCGTGTCGTCCGCACCCGCAGGTACAAGGGCGGCCCGGTACGGGTAGAACCGTAGGAAGCACTGCTTTCTCTGCGATTGCTCAGGTGTTTCCGCTGCGTAAAAAGGCGTCAGATGCGCATCGCACTCGCTCAGCTCAACCCGACCGTCGGTGACATCGCCGGCAACGCGGCGGCGATCGCAGCCGCCTACGAGGCCGCGGTCGGGCGCGGTGCGGACCTCATCGTGACCGGGGAGCTCGGGCTGACGGGGTACCCCCCCGACGACCTGCTGCTCAAGCCGGCCTTCATCGCCGCGGTCGGCGACCACCTCGATGCGTTGGCACGCCGTGTCGGGCCTCAATCGCTCCTGGTCGGCTTCCCCGAGGACGTCCGCGACCTCGAGGGACCGGGTGGCGTGGTCAGCGAGGACGCAATCCCACAGGGACTGGCCAACAGCGCCGCCCTGCTGTCCGGCGGCCGGACCGCGCAGGTGTACCGCAAGCAGCGCATCCCCAACTACGGCGTGTTCGACGAGGCGCGCTACTTCCGCGCCGGCACCGAACTGGTCGTGGCCGACGTCGCCGGTGTGCCAGTTGGCCTGTCGGTGTGCGAGGATTTGTGGGGTGAGGGCGGGCCGGTGACCGAGGCCGCCCAGGCCGGCGCCCAGCTCGTCCTCGTTCCGAACGCCAGCCCGTTCCACCACGGCAAGCGCAAGGAGCGCGAGCGGTGGGCAGGTGCGCACGCGACCGCCGGCGGGGCGTGGATCGCCTACGTCAACCTCGTCGGGGGTCAGGACGACGTCGTCTACGACGGTGACTCGTTCGTCATGGCGCCCGACGGGCAGATCGTCGCGCGCGCCGCGCAGTTCGACGAGGACCTGGTCGTCGTCGACGTCGACATTGACGCGACGGCCGCCGCACCGGCGATGGCCGCCCCCGCGCCGCGGATGAGCCGCCAGGCGGCGATCTACGAAGGGCTGGTGACCGGCACCCGGGACTACCTGCGTAAGAACGGGTTCGCCGGGGCGCTCGTCGGAGTGTCCGGAGGCGTCGACAGCGCCCTGACGACGGCCGTGGCCGTGGACGCGCTGGGTCCGGCGCACGTCACCGCCGTCGCGATGCCGTCCCCGTACTCATCACCCGGGTCGATCACCGACGCCCGGGACCTCGTCGACGCTCTCGGGTGCAGGTGGCTGGAGCTGCGCATCGACGACGTCATGAAGGCCTTCGACGCGACGCTCGCCGAGCCGTTCGCCGGCACCGAGGAGGGCACCGCCGAGGAGAACATCCAGTCGCGCATCCGCGGCACCCTGCTGATGGCCCTGTCGAACAAGCACGGCGACCTGGTCCTGGCAACCGGCAACAAGAGCGAGTACGCCGTCGGCTATGCGACGCTGTACGGCGACATGGCGGGAGGCTTCGCACCACTCAAGGACGTCTACAAGACCGTCGTCTACGAGCTGTGCGCGTACCGCAACGCCACCCACCGTGACACATGGCTCGGCCCGCCGGGTGCCGTCGTCCCGCGGGCGATCATCGACAAGCCGCCGTCGGCCGAACTGCGCCCCGGCCAGCTCGACACCGACAGCCTGCCCGACTACGACCAGCTCGACGCGATCCTGAGCGGCTACATCGAGAGCTACCAGAGCGTCGACCGCCTCGTCGCCGAGGGCCACGACCGGGCATTGGTCGCCGAGATCACCCGCATGGTCGACCGTGCCGAGTTCAAGCGCCGGCAGGCAGCCCCAGGCGTGAAGGTCACGCGACGGGCCTTCGGGCGCGAGCGGCGGCTACCGATCACCCACGGCTGGGCCGGCTGAGCTCATCTCGTCGGGCCACGTCGCAGGGTCGATGTCGAGCGCCTCGTGCAGGAAGAACCCCTGCCCGTAGGGCACCCCGAGGAAGCGCAGCGCGTACAGCTCGCGCTCGTTCTCGATGCCCTCCGCCACGGTCTCGGCGCCGATCGCGCCCGCGAACGCCTTGAGCGTGTAGCCCAGCGCCCGCAGGACCGCGTCGCCGTCGATGTGGTGCGTGAGACTCGAGTCGAGCTTGACGATCTCGGGCTCGAGGCGCAGCACGTGACGCAGGCTGGCGAAGCCCGAGCCGGTGTCGTCGACGGCGACCCGCGCACCGCGTGCCCGGAACGGCTGGAGGACGTCAGCCAGCGCCTGGTAGTCCGCGACCCGCGCGTGCTCGGTGATTTCGAGCACCACGTTCTCGAGATCGACCTTGGCCAGGATCTCCTGCAGTTCCGATGACAACAGCGCACGCGGCGACAGGTTGACCGAAAGGTAGACGCCGTCGGGCAGGTCGTCGATGACGGTGACGGCGCGACGCATCGCCGCGGCCTCCAGCTCCACGCCGAGCCCGGCCGCGGCGGCCAGGGCGAACCAACCCTCCGTCGAGCGGTTGGTGTCCGCTGGGAACCGCGACAGCGCCTCGACCCCGACGATTCGGCCCGAGTCGAGCTCGACGATCGGCTGCAGCACCATCTCGAGCGAGTTGTCGGCCAAGACCTGCGCGACCGCGGCGCGGTCGCCGCCCTCGGTGCCGATGCCACCCACGTCCGCGACCATCCCGTCGAGCACCAACCGGGTGATCAGGCTGCGCACCAGCGGGTTCGACGTGCGCTGCACCGCATTCGCACCGATGGCCCGCAGCACGGCCCACTCGACACCGTCACGCACCAGGGGCAGGTCGGCATGCTCCTCGTCGGGCAGCGGCTCGTCGGCGGCCACCAGCAGCGCCCGCTGCATGCCCAGCTCCTCCTCGACCAGCCGCAGGGCGGCGGCGGTCTGGCCACCCAGGACCGCAGCGGCCGCATCCCGCTCCTGCTCGGCGGTGCCGGGCTCGACACCCGTGGGCAACAGTCCGACCATGGGTGAGTCAGAGGTCCTCTCGTTCAAGCAACAGCGTCACAGGACCATCCGCCCGGGCGCTGATGTCCATGTGTGCGCCGAACACACCACGTGCAACGGTGACCGGCAATGCCGAACAGTACAACTCATAGAGCTCCTGCGCCCGCTCCGGCTCCGCCGCGTCGATGAACGACGGGCGCCGTCCCTTCGAGACATCACCGTAGAGTGTGAATTGGCTCACGGCGAGTACCGACCCCCCGATGTCCTGCACGGAACGGTTCATCCGGCCGCGCTCATCGGCGAACACACGCAGCGTCGCGGTCTTGGCCGCGAGCCACGTCGCGTCGGCGGGGCCGGAGCGCCGGCCGACGCCGACGAGGGCGAGCAGGCCCGGGCCGATCTCGCCCACGATGTCGCCATCCACCCGCACGGCGGCCTCGGCGACCCGCTGCAGCACGACCCGCATCAGCGCCTCCCTGGGACGTGGGTGCCCCGGGACCGGGTGCCGTTCAACCGCCCGGCACCGCGGGTACCCTCGTCGATGTACCGCTGGACCCGTGACGGGGTGTCACCCGACGCTCCCGGGCCGGCAGGACGCGAGGGCGACATGAGCAAGAGACCACGGTCCATCCACGACCTCCGGACGTTCAAGCAGCGCGGCGAGCGGTTCGTGATGGTGACCGCCTACGACGCCCTGTCCGCGGAGATCCTCGACGAAGCCGGCATCCCCATCCTGCTCGTCGGTGACTCGTTGGGCATGGTCGTCATGGGTCACACCTCGACCGTACCGGTCACCATGGACGACATCCTGCACCACACAGCGGCCGTGCGCCGTGGTGCGCCCGATGCGCTCGTCGTCGCGGACATGCCGTTCGGCTCGTTCCAGGTCGACATGACCGATGCCAGGCGCAACGCGACCCGGCTGCTCAAGGAGGCGGGTGCGACCGCAGTGAAGATCGAGGGCGGCGGGCCGATGATCGAACTGGTCGCCGACCTCGTGCGCATCGGCATCCCGGTCATGGGCCACTTGGGGCTCACGCCGCAGTCGGTCAACCAGTTCGGCGGCTTCAAGGTCCAGGGGCGGTCCGACGCCGACGCCGACCGCATCGTCCACGACATCAAGGGCCTCGAAGGGGCCGGCGCGTTCTCCGTCGTGCTCGAGTGCGTGCCGAGTGACCTGGGCCGTCGCGCGACCGAAGCCGTCGACATCCCGACCATCGGCATCGGCGCCGGGCCGGACACCGGCGGGCAGGTGCTGGTGCTGCCCGACCTGCTAGGGATGAGCGGCGGACGCCTGCCGCGCTTCGTCAAGGCCTACGCCGACGGGCGCAGCTTCGTCCGCGACGCGGTCAAGTCGTTCCAGTCCGAGGTCGCCGCCGGCGAGTACCCCGGACCCGAGCACCAGTACTGACCGGCGCACGTTTCGTCGAGCCGGTCCGTCGACGCGGCGGGACCGGCTCCCGGAGCCCGGCGGGTCAGCGGCTGTCGGGCAGGCCCGTCAGACGGATGCCGGACGCCACGTTGTAGTGCCTGTTGACGGCGATGATGACCGCCGTTAGCTCCTCGAGCGGGCGGCTGAGCCGTAGCGGGCCCGCCGGGACGGCGCGCACGCCCTCGATCGACTCGACCAGGTCGCGCACGTCGGGATGGATGCCGTCGCCCGTGATCAGGACGTCCATGTCCAGCGGGCCCAGGTCTCGGGTCAGCCGTCCCGCCGGCACATGGTGGAACGCCCCGTACACGTCCGCGGCCGGCGCCAGCTCGGCGACGAGCTCAGCGGCGCTGCCCTCCGGGACCGGGATCGGGTGCGGACCGTCCCGGTCGAAGCCCATCCGGTTGACGCAGCTGATCACGAGCGTCCCGGCCAGCAGGTCGCCCAGCGGCTCGAGCAGCGGACGCACCCCGTCGAACGGCACGGTCACGATCACGATGTCGCGGGCGGCCGCCTCGTGGTTGGGACCACCCGTCAGCAACCCGTCGGCGACGTCGTGGTCGTCGACCAGGCCGCGGGCGGCGTCGGCCGCGCGCTCGGGCGAGCGGGAGCCGAGCACGACCTCGTAGTCCGCCAGCGCCAGCCGCAGCCCGAGCCCGCGTCCCTGTGGTCCCGTGCCGCCGAGGATGCCGACGGTGGGCAGCTTCCCGTCGCCGGTCATCGGCACGATCTAGCGCCCCGACCCGGCCGTCTCGGGCTCGCGCACCGGCTCCTCGCCCTCGCCCTCGTCGGCGCCGCGGACCATCGCCGGCGTCGTCGACACCGTCTGCGCGCCGTCGAGCGCCGCACGCTGCGCGGGGTTCAGCGCCGCGCGCGTGACCGCGAGCGCCTCGTTACCGGTCAGCGACTCCTTCTCGACGAGCAGGTCTGCCATGGCATCGAGACCCGGGCGCAGCTCGCTGAACTTCCCGACCAGCTCGTCGAGCGCGGAGGTCAGGATGCGCTGCACCTCGCGGTCGATGACCTCGGCGGTCTGCTCGGAGTACTCGTGCCCGCGCGTGAGCTCCTCGCCCAGGAACACCTGCTGCTGGCTGCCGTAGCCGATCGGGCCGAGCTCCTCGCTCATCCCGTACTCGCGCACGATCGCGCGGGCCAACTTGGTCGCCTGCACCAGGTCATGCTGCCCGCCGGTCGTCGGCTGTCCGAGCACGACCATCTCAGCGGCCCGGCCACCGAGCATCACCCGGATCTTGGCCTCGAGGTAACTCAACAGGTAGATGTGGCGCTCGTCGATCGGCAGCTGCTGGGTGACGCCCAGCGCCATGCCGGTCGGGAGCACCGTCACCTTGTAGACCGGGTCGGCCTCGTCGTCGAGGAACGCGGCGAGCGCGTGGCCGCCCTCGTGGTAGGCGACGGCCAGCTTCTCCTTCTCATCCAACCGCAGGCTGGACCGCTCGCGGCCGATGGTGTGCCGTTCCCGGGCCTGCTCGATGTCACGCATCCGGATCTCGTCGGAGCCGTCGCGCACCGCGATCAGGGCGGCCTCGTTGATCAGGTTCTTCAGGTCGGCACCGGCCATACCGGGCGTGCCCCTGGCGAGCACCGCCAGGTCGACGTCGTCGGCGATCGGCTTCCCCGTGGTGTGCACCTTGAGGATCTGCTCGCGCTCCTCGAGCGTCGGCAGTGGCACGACGATCTGGCGGTCGAAGCGGCCGGGCCGCTGCAGCGCGGGATCCAGGACGTCCGGCCGGTTGGTCGCCGCCATGATCACGACGCCCTCCGAGCCCTCGAAGCCGTCGATCTCGCCGAGCAGCTGGTTCAGCGTCTGCTCGCGCTCGTCATGGCCTCCACCGAGACCGGCACCACGCTTGCGGCCGATCGAGTCCAACTCGTCGATGAATATGATCGACGGCGCGTTCTCGCGCGCGGTCTTGAACAGGTCACGGACGCGGCTGGCACCCACGCCGACGAACATCTCCATGAAGTCCGACCCGGTGACTGAGATGAACGGCACGCCGGCCTCGCCCGCCGTCGCCTTGGCGAGCAGCGTCTTGCCCGTACCGGGCGGGCCGACCAGCAGCATGCCCTTTGGAACCTCGGCGCCCGCCCGGCGGAAGCGGTCGGGCTCGCGGAGGAAGTCGACGACCTCCTTGATCTCCTGCTTGACCTCCTTGTAGCCGGCGATGTCGTTGAACCGCGTGGCCGGCTCGTGCGGCTTCCACAACCGCGCGGTCGACTTGCCGATCCGCGACAGCGGACCCATCTGCCCGCGCGCCTGCCGGTTGAGGTACCAGAAGAAGCCGACGAACAGCATCACAGGCAGCCCGAAGAACAGCAGCAGCGACAGGATGCTCTCGCCCTCGACCCGCGCATCGATCTCGACGTCGTTGTCCTCGAGGAAGGACTGGATGCCCTGCTGGCCGATCACGGTCTCCGGCGGCAGCGTCGACGTGAAGGTGGTCGCGTCGTCGTTGGCGCGCTGCCCAGCCTCGGTGTAGGTGCCCTCGATGGACTGGCCAGTGAACGTCACCGACTCGACCTGGCCCTCGGACACCGACTGGCGGAACTGGTCGTAGGTGACCGGGGTCCCGCTGCGGACGGGGTTGAGCAGCCACAGCAGCCCGAGGGCGACCAGCAGGCCGATCAACAGTCGGTTTCGGTTGCTCGCGTTCACCAGTGCCTCACTACGTGTTGAGCCTGCACCATTCCTACCCTCGCCGTGGCCGACCCACCAGCCGCGGCAGCGCCGTTCGCGACGGCCATTACCAGATCATTGCCTGGGCATGACCACCCCGAAAGGAGCTCCGATGGCACGTCCCACGCCGCAGCAGCCACGTCCCGGGCAGGAATCGGTCTGGGACTACCCTCGCCCGCCCCGCGTCGAGGCCGACGGCCGCCGCGTCGAGGTGGTGTGCGACGGGGTCACGGTGATCGACACGACCGACACCGTGCGGGTCCTCGAGACCAGCCACCCGCCGACCTGGTACCTGCCGGTGGGGGCGCTGCGCGGCGCCCACCTACGGCCGACCGGCCGCACGACGGCGTGTGAGTACAAGGGGCGGGCCAGGTACTTCGACATCGTCGCCGACGACGACCGGGTGCTCGCGGCCGGCGCCGCCTGGAGCTATCCGCACCCCCCGCCCGGCTACGAGGTGCTCGCCGACCGCTTCACGGTGTACCCAGACCGGGTGCACCAGTGCCGGGTTGACGGTCAACCGGTCCAGGGTCAGGCTGGAGGGTTCTACGGTGGCTGGATCACCGATGACATCGTCGGGCCTTTCAAGGGCGAACCGGGCACCCTAGGCTGGTGAAGATGTCCTGTGTGCGCTTGGGTGGTGGCACCATGCACACACATGGCCTGCCCTAGCGGTCGAAGCTGGAGGACCACGTGCTACGCACCGACCTCACCGATCATCGTGGCACCGACGACGCGAGGTTGGTGCGCGCGCTAGCCGACGGTGACGCCATTGCGCTCGCTGAGGCGTACCACCGGACCATCACCGCAGCGCACGCCTGCGCGCGCAGGATGCTCGCCTCCCCTGTGGAGATCGAGGCGCTGATGCGCGCCGTCTACAGCGAGCTGTGGGAGGACCCGCCGGTCGACGAGGCCCTCGAGGGCTGGGTGCGCGACCGCTGCTTCACGCTGGGGACCGGCTATCTGCGCCAGCGTGGCCTGGCCGCCCACTCCCCGTCGTTGGCGGCGTGGACCTCCGGATTGGAGGCCGACCCACACGCCGGCGGCGTGGACGGGCTCGAGCGCATGATCGCCGAGCTGACCGACCAGCAGCAGGCGGCACTGGTGCGCGCGCATGACCAGGGCATCCGCACCGCCGACCAGGAGGACCCGCAGGCGGGCCCTGCCCTGCAGCACGCGCTGCTGGTGCTGGCCAGCCCGCTGACCGACGACGAGCGCCACGCCGCCGAGATGTGCTCCAGCGGCGTCGCGCTGGCCAACTGGATCTTCGGGCTGCTGCCGCCGCACGAGGCCGCCGCGGTGCCCGGCACCGCCGCCGAGCCGACGCCGTGCGGGCGGCTGGCCGGCGTGCTGCGCCGCGCCCGGCGCCGCTTCGAGCCGCTGCCTCCGACCCCGGACCTGGGCCACCGCGTGCTGGCCTCGGTGTTGGGCAGCGGTGGGCGTCGCGAGTCGCAGGAGATGCGCGCCTCGCGGCTGGACTCCGACCTGCGCGTCGCCTCCGCCGACCTGGATCGTGGGCCCGGCGATAGCGGCGTACCGCGCTCGTCGCTCGACATGGCGTTCCCGTCGTCAGCGCCGGCCGCGCGGGCCGATGACGACGAGCAGGTCACCGCACTGCGCCGCCGCAACGGCGCACCACCGCGCGGCTGGGAGGTCGGCGACGACACCGACGACGGCGTCGACGAGCCGACGCCGCTGCGCTCGTCGTCGGGGCCGCCCGCGCTGGCGGGCTCGTCCGCCCCGCCCGTCGCCTTCGGCAACGCGGTGCCCGCGTTCGCGCCCCCACCGCAACCTGACGACGAGGCGAGCGACGAGCTCGTGCGGATGCCACTCCCGCGGCCACGTCCCACACCCGCCGAGCGGTCCGCACAGGCGCGCGATCGCGCACCCGGGACCGGGGACGACACGGCCTCCATCCCGGCGATGGCCCGGGATGACCGCGACGAGGAGACGCCGCCCCCACCCCGGGCGTTGCGGCCGAGGACCGACACGCCCGAGACCGAGCGCGCGCGGGACCGCCGGCCGGACCAGGGCCCCGCGCCCTCACCGCTGCGCGACGACCGTCCCGCGTTCTCGCCGCTGCGGGACGACGATCGCCGAGGATCCCGCGCCGACCGCGACGTCGACACCGAGTCGCCGCTGCGCCGTCCCGCGCCCGCCGGCCAGGACCGCGCGGCCGGCTCGCCCCTGTCGGCGCCGACCCAGCGGAGCGACCGCAGGTCCTGGCAGGACGATGAGGACAGCCGCCCGCCGAGCTCGCCGCTACGGGCGGACATGCGCCAGCAGCCCTCTGGCACGAGCCGCCGCGCGTCCGCACCGGAGCGGGACGAGGTCGAGCACGACGCTGGTCCACAGTTCGAGGCGCGTGACTACCAGCGCCAGCCGGCGGCCCCGGTCGACGCGACCGCGCCCACACCGATCCAGCGTGACGACAGCGACCCGCGCCTCGAGGACGTGTTCGGCAAGGATCCCGACGCGACGGCCCCGCCCTCCGGTGGCCCGTCGCCGCGCGGCGGCCGCGCCGGCGAGGGCGCGACCGGGCTGACCGCCGCACCGTCGTCTGCCCGTCGGCCGACCGGCGGACCGTCGTCGGCATCCGAGCCGACCGCTTCCCGGCAACAGCCAGCGGCCGCCGGTCCGACCGTGTCGACGGCGGACGATGAGGAGAGCGGCGGCAACAGCTTGCTGCGCTGGCTCGTCGTGTTGCTGCTGGTCGCCGCCGGAGCGGCCGTCGGCGTCTTCCTCGGCCAGATGCTGATCTGATCCCGCGCCGGCGGCGCACCGGCAGCGCACGTCGAACGCGGGCGTGCGGCCCTG
>DATHVN010000044.1 GCA_035461305.1 Euzebyales bacterium
GCCGGGTCCCCGCCCGGATGGGCGCCGACGTCGTAGACGAGTGAGAGCACTGCGCCGCCCGCGGCGATGGGTAGGTAGGCCAGGACGAGCCGCAACAGCCGGTCGTCCGTGCCCAATGCCGGGTGGTGCGTCGCGTCGGGCTTCACAGCGGACAGGTTCCGCCACGGGATTGCAGGCATTGCCGACTCCTTTCAGTGACCGGCGTTCGAGGTTGGTGCGGCGATCCCCGCATACCGGCGTGGTTGCCGAGTCTGTGCGCTTCGGTAGGTCTCAGGTGGCTGTCAATCCATGGTCGGCATGGCGGTCTACCTCCCATTCGGCGACACCGATGAAGGCAACTCCACCGGCGATCGCTAGCCATGGCCACGGCATCGGGACCGCGGAGGCATAGCTGTTCAGGATGAGCGATGCGCTGCCTAAGATGATCACTCCGACCCCTGCCGACCAGGCCGCCATCCGATACGTGAATGGACGTAACGCTGCCAGGAGCGCGATCGCCAAGATGCCGACCGCGTAGAACGACGCCTCCACCCAATGAAAGAACCGGGCGTGGTCGCTGTCGGTGAGTGTCCGCTGCAGCTCCGCCTCTCCCAGCGCGTAGGCCAGCAGCGGGACAACCCCGACGGCCACCAACCCAAGCAGAATCCAGCTGGGTCGTTCATCGTTTGCCGATGGCTGCTCCGAGGGACGCAGAATCCAGAGCACACCGGTGAGGAGCACGAATGGAAGCGTGAACGGGTCGATTGTCGTACTCGCTGCCATCGTGACGACTGCCGCTGCGGACAAAGCGGTCAGAATCCTCAATGCGGCGAGGGGGTGATCCGGGTTGCGTGCAATGGCGATCGCCGGAGGTGCTGATAGAACCAGTAGAAGTGATGCGACAACGGCGTTGTGGAAGGCGTGGACCTGTTGGCTCTCGGCCACGATCCCGAAGACTGCCGTAAAGGTGCCGAACAGCACGCCCGAGGCGGCCATGAACCCGGCTATCAGTCGAGTGGCTCGAGTTCGCCGGCGCGACGGTAGTTCGGCTGCGGTGTGACCCATCTCCGCTGACATTGTTTCCTGAATTGACATCATCTGCTCCTCTTCCGTTGAGTGGATGGGCTGGGGTGACTTTTGGTGACACAGTCACTGACCCTTCATTCGGGGGGTGGTGGCGTACAACAGCCCGGCGGCGGTGGCGACCGCCATGAGCGCATCTACCACCCGCCTCGAACCGACGGCCCAGATGCAGCGCGGCGTACCCGGGCGTTACTTGCGGAGCGCCGCTGCGGGAGCGGCAGCTGGCGCAGCAGGGCTTGCGACGGTGGGAGTGCCGTGTCGGGTCGTCCACAGCGCCAGCCACACGAACACGGCCTGTAAGGGAAGTCGCAGCCACGCGTACAGGCCACCGGGTTGTCCGTCGACCTCGACGCCGGCGACGGCGACGTACACGTTCCCCGGCAAGACGGCCACGAGATACGCCGCCAACGCGAACCCCGCCAGACGCCGGTACGGCGGCGGAACAAGCAACGCTGCTCCCAGCGCGATCTCGGCGATGCCGCTCAGGAACACGAGCAGCTCCCGGGCTGGAACCCAGCCTGGGAGGTGCTGGATGAACGGCGTCGGGTTCAGCAGGTGGCTGAGCCCCGCGACCGCCATGCCGGCGGCGAGCGCATATCGCCATTGATCAGACGTCCTGCCGCGCAGACGGGGCGCGAGCCAGGTTGCGGCGTAGGCCGCCACCAGTATCCCAAGAAACAACATGTGATTCTCCTTGCTCCATGGCGTGTAGCGGGTGTGATAACGGCGTTGCGAGGTGCTCGTCTTCGCGTCCGGGTCCCACCCCGACGCCGGTCTGCGGTGCAAGGACGCACCAGGACATGGATCTAGGCGCCGCCGGCGAGAACGGCCCGTTCGCTGGTTCGCTGCTGTTCCACAGCCACGTCGATGACCTTGATCGCTGCCAGTCCGAGACCCATGTGCGTCAGCACCAGTCCGAGTCCTGACGCGACGCCCGCGAGGTTGGCGAGTCCCAACAGCAGCGGGGCGAGGGCGATGACCCGGGCTGGGGCGCGCGCCGGTGCCGAGGGCACGTCGCTACGTCTCCGGAACAGCCAGAGCGCGCTGACCGCGATGGTGACGCCCAGCACCGGGTGCACGACCCAGATCCGTTGGTCGATCCCGATGCCGGCGTACGGTGCGATGAAGCGCGCCAGGCCGAGCAGCACCTGGACCGTCAGCGCGGCCCGGAGTAGCGAGAATGGTGACATGGCCGATCCTGTCAGGTGCGTGGTGGAGGTCCCGCCGAACCTCGACTGGGTGCGGTCCGCAGGTGGTCCATCGCATCGGCCCAAGGGACTGGCAGCACTGATCCGAGGGCCTGCCAGGTCGTGAACCGGGTCGGTTCCATGTATGGCTGTAGCGCCTTCATGATCTTCAGATGCGGCATCGTTCGGACGAACGCGTGGAGTGCCTGCTGGTTCGTCCACGCCGACAGCGTCCAGAACGTCTTCTTCGTCGGCTGTGCAAGCAGGCTGTAGCCGATCAGGCCGTCGCTGTGCTCCAATTGCCGGGCAACGGCCAACGCCATGCGCAGGAACCTGGGGAGGCTTGCGTAGGAGTGCAGTGGAAGCCGCGACGCCATCACCAGGTAGCTGTGGTCGGTGGACGGTGCCGCCAGTTGTCGCCATGGGACGGCAGGCATCGCAACCTCGGTTCTGCGTCGGACTCCGATTGGAGCGTCGACAGTCATGTGACCGCACACGTCACCTGCTCGCACCGGTGGATTCACCGGGATCGCGGTTGCCGGCGATCTACTCGAGCGGCAGGTGCGCAAGCTCAATGCGTGAGCTGATCTGCAGCTTGGTGAAGACGTTGCGCAGGTGGAACTCGATGGTGCGGGGGCTGAGGAACAGCTGTGCCGCGACCTCCTTAGTGGCCAGTCCCTGCGCGACGAAGCGCGCAACCTGCAGTTCCTGCGGGGTGAGGGCCGCGGCGGTGGAAGGCTCGCGTTTGCGTGCGGTCTGTCCAGACGCGCGCAGCTCCACGCGGGCGCGGTCGGTCCATGGCTCGGCCCCGAGAGCCTCGAAGACGTCGAGCGCGGCGCGCAGGTGTGTGCGCGCCAGGACGCGGCGGCGAGCGCGGCGAAGGAACCGGCCGTAGGCGAGTTCGGTGCGAGCTCGCTCGAACGATCGCTGTGAGCGCTGATGATGCATCAGCGCGGTGTCGAAGTGCTGTGCGGCGTCGATGTCGTCGCCGAGCAGCGCCCGGCAGTGTGCCACTCTCGCCTCGGCCCACGGTGCGGCGGTGTGCTCGGCGAACCGCTCGAACGACGTGAGCCACGCATCCGCAAGATCCTTCCGGTCGGCGTGCAGGGCGACTTCGATGCGATCCAGCGCGGCCATGCGCGTCACGACTGGGTGATCGATCTCCTGCAACCACCCGAGTGCAGATGCGGGATGTCCGCTGTCGGCCAGCTGCACGCCGCGGGCCCAGCTCGCGACCGCGCGTAGCATGCCTTGGTAGACGCCTAAGGATTCGGTGGCGGCCAGCACCTCGGCCTCGGCCAGCGCGGCCTCGAATGCGTCGTAATCCCCATGCCGCGCTGCCACCAGGGCAAGCCACGCCACGGGCAATGCAGCGAGCTGCCGCTGCCCGGTCTCTCGCGCCAGGCGCGCCGCCTCGGACGCACTCGCGACCGCGGCGGTCCACCGGGATGTCAGCACCTGGGCGTGCGCCAGTCGTTCCAGGGCGGGAAGCAGTACTCCGACGGCGCCCGCGGAGCGGGCGCGGACAACAACGCGTACGTTGAGATCGTACGCTGCGGCATCGTCGCCAACGTGGAACGCGCAATGCCCGGCGCGCACGAGCAGCTGTGTGTCATCGATCTCGCGGGCGATGGTGATCACATGGCGCAGCGCCTGCATCGCCGGCTCCAGGTCGTCCTGCAGCAGGCCACGAAAGCCGGCGATCAGGTGATGGTAGAACCGAATCCGCGGCTCGTTGCTGGGCGACAGATCAGCCGTGATGTCATCGACGTGCGCGCCGGCGGTGTGATCCTGGACCACCCACGCGGTTTCGGTCGCCTCGCCGATCAGCTCGGTCGCCAGCTCCGGATCGGTGCGGGAGATATCACGACTGGCCTGCACCAGGATCTGCCGAGCCGCGAGGGGTGAGCCGACCGTCATCTGGATCCATGCCCGCAGCCGATCGGAGACGGCACGCAACAGCGGATCGGAGGCCAGCGACCGGGCGTTGTTCGCGAGCGTCTCGGCGTATCGCAACTGTCCACCGCGCCACGCGTTGTCCGCCGCGCCGGTCAGCAGCTGCGCACGTCGCTCTCGTTCGACGGTCAGGTCGGCGGCCCGTTCCAGCGCGGCCCACGCGGCTTCATAGCCGCCGCGCGCAGTCGCGCGTGCCGCGGCCGCCTCGAGGTCGGCGACGACGCCCTCGTCGGGCCCGAACGCCGCGGCCGCGCGGTGCCAGGCGCGGCGCTCGACCTCCACGTCGCCGTCCAGCACTGACGCCAGCGCCTGGTGCGACTGCCGGCGCTCCCGTGTGGTGGCCCCCTGGTAGACAGCCGAGCGTACGAGCGGATGTCGAAAGTCGAGCTGTTCGCCTCGGACCTCGACGAGCTCGGCGCTTTCGGCGACGTCGAGGCTGGCGGCCGGCACCCCCAGTGTCGCAGCGGCCTGGAGCACGGTCGTGACGCGTCGCGTGGTGTCGGTCGCAGCGACGAGCAACAGGGTCTGCGTCGCCACTGGCAGGCGATGCACGCGTTGGAGGAACGCGCCCTCGACACCGCCGGGAAGGTGAAGAGGCGACGGCAGGGGTTGCCGTCCACTGAGTTGCGCCGGCGTCAGCATCGACGGCAGTTCCGCAAGAGCAAGCGCGTTGCCCGCGGTCTCATCGACCAGACGTGCGACCACGTCGGGACTGAACGGCATGCCCGCACGGTCGCTCAGGAGCGCGCCGCCGGACCCGTGGTCCAACCCGGCCACGGGCAGCACGGGCAGTCCTCCGCCATCGAAGCCAGCCGCCTCGCCCTGCCTGACCCCGAACAGCAGCGCCACGCGCTCGACGTCGAGCCTCCGGGCCACAAACGTCAACGCGCTGGCCGAGGCGCCGTCCAGCCACTGCGCGTCATCGACCAGGCACAGCACCAGACGATCCTCACCGGCGGCGGACAGCACGCCAAGGGTGGCCACGGAGACGAGAAACCGGTCTGGGGTCCCCACCCCACGCCGTTGCCTCCCGAGCGCCGACCGCAATGCGTCAGCCTGCGGCTCAGGTAGGCGGTCCACATGGTCGGCGAGCGGCCGGAGCAGCTGGTGCAACGCCGCGAACGGCAATTCGGATTCGGACTCCACGCCTTGTGCACGCAAGACCAGCGCATCCGCCGCCCGAGCCGTGTCTTGGAGCAACGCGGTCTTGCCTGCTCCCGGCCGACCGACCAGCACCAGTGCGCCACCGCGGAACTCGGCGGCCTCCCTGAGCAGCTCGCCGATGACGCCGCGTTCGGTCTCCCTGCCGTACAGCATTCCACGGTCGTGGTGACGGCTCGACTGGCCTTCCCGCACCCATCCTCCTTCATACGATGGTGCCAACGACGTCAAGCCTCCCGGCCGTGGCATCACCGACGCGGCAGTTGCGATCGGCTCCACGTGAGCAGACTGGCGCGATACCGACTCCTCGCTGTGCTGTATGCCAGCCAGTTCTTCCCGCTGGGCTTCTTCTACTACGCGTTGACCGCCGTCCTTCGCAGACGCGGTGTCCCCCTCGGACAGATCGGCATGCTCCAACTCCTCGCCCTGTTCTGGGTCGTCAAGTTCGCCTGGGCGCCCCTCGTTGATCGGTATGGGTCACGTCGGCTCGGCCACTACCGTGGCTGGCTGCTGATCCTGCAGGGGCTGACGGTCGTGGCCGTCCTCCTGCTCCTGCCGCTCGACGTGGGCGACGACCTACCCCTCATCTTTGTCCTCGTCGGGACCATCGCCTTTCTCTCGGCCACCCAGGACGTGGCCACGGACGCCACCGCCGTAAGGGTGCTGCTGCCGTCCGAACGCGGCCTCGGCAACGGCATCCAGTTCGCAGGTGGCTACTTCGGCTTCATCGTCGGCGGCGGCGGCATCCTCGTGATCCACGACCACCTGGGATGGACGGCGGCGGTGGGCGTCCTGGCACTGGCCACCGCCGTTCCCATGCCGTTCCTGCTGCGCTATAGCGAAGCGCAACCGGACATCGGTGCGACCGGCGGTATCCGGCGACGGCAAACGGTGTCACTTCGCGCGCTCGCGAACTTCTTCCATCAACCGGGCGTCGCGCACTGGCTGCTGATCGTGCTTCCCCTCAACTACATGGGGATCGCCACGGCGTACAAGCTCATCACGCCGATGCTGGTCGACGTCGGCTGGCCACTGGACTGGATCGGGGCCGTGGTGGCCTTCGGCGGCGGTGTCGTTGCCATGGCCAGCGCACTGTCCGCCGGCGCGGTGCTCAATGCGATCCGGCGGCGAGCGGCCTTGCTGGCCTTCGGAGTGATCGCGGTCGCCGCTATCGCCATGCTCGCAGCGCTTAACGCTGGGTCGGCGACGGTCGCCGTCGTGCTCGGCGCCGTGGCGCTGGTCAACATCGCCTACGCCAGCATCGGGACCACAATCTTCACGCTGAGCATGGACTGGAGCCGGCGCGACACCGCCGGCACCGACTACACGATCCAGACCAGCCTCGCCGTGCTGTGTTCAGACGTCGCCGGAGCCGCCGGCCTCAGCCTCGCAGGCTACGTCGGCTACCCGACCGTGATCGCGCTATCTCTCACGCTCGCGCTCGGCGGCATGGCCGCGGCGGCATGGTTCCTGTCGGACCCGCCCGTTCGGGAGCAGACGGACGCCCCGGCCCCGGTACCGCTCGCCTGACGCGACGTCGGCCGCGCTGCGACACCAACCCCCGTGAAATCACCGGCGCGAGATCGGCCTCGACGGACCGATCCTGACATTCGCAACCCCGATGGCCGCCGCGCTCGACCTCGAGCCCCATGCCCGTCGCGACGAAGACGGAGACGAGCACCATGTCACACGCCACAGCGACACGCGAACAGACAACCCCCTCGACACCACATCGCCGACGCCGTCGCCGCTTCATCATCGCGGTGAGCGCCATCGTCGTCCTCCTCATCGCCGTTGTCATGATCCCGATGGTGCTCCGCCTGATCGACGATCCCGCCACGTCCGACCCCGTGGTCGGAGTCGATGACGTCGTGATCCATGGCAACGCATACCAACCCCCCGTCATTGAGGTCTCACCCGGCACGACCGTCACCTGGACCTTCGACGACGGCGGCGTCGAACACAACGTCGTCGGCGATCAGTGGCAATCGGACGTACAGCCCTCGGGGACCTATCAGCACACCTTTGATCAGCCGGGCAGCTACCCCTACACCTGCACCATCCACATCGGCATGGACGGACGCGTGGAGGTCGTGGACGGATGACGTTTCACGGATCTGACGTGGGGTTGCGGCGGACATCGTGCGTGAGCCCGCCAGTGAGTGAACGCGCCCGACGGACCGTTCGTCCGGGTCGACGTCGTCCGCGAGTGACCAACATCGTCGTGTAGAGCCGTCGATCAGGGCGTGGTCCGTTCGTAGACGGGGTGAGCAGCGGGAAGTGCGCGTCCGTCACACGAGAGGTCCACATGCCGTGCCATCGACCGCCTTGCGCCGTGAGTCGCATGGACGAGACACTCACGAGGTGGCGGTGCTCTCGCCGGCAACGAGAATCCCGGCATGCCCGGAAGAGGTGGTCTCCGTGCGGGCCGTGCCCTGAGCCATCCGCAGCTGTGGCTTCAGAGATCTCAGCGCAGTCTGGTGTCGGGGTGGTCGGCGACGAGTACGGCCCGCTCATTCGAAAGTGGTCGCGGCGTGCGTCGCACCCGCAACCGAACCCCTCCCGCGCGCTGGTGCCGGGCTGGGACGCGTACGCGTCGTCGACCGCCACGGCGTCGATCTCGCCACCGCCCGGCGTGGACCGGCTGCTGCACCAGGCACACGTCGTCACCAATGGAACGCAGGCGCATATCGCTTGACGGTCGCGGCTGGGGGTCGGGTCCCGACGGGCTGTGTGGGGGTGGTGGGGGCTGGTCGGGTGGCGCGTCGAGGGGGATGCGCAGGCGGATGTGGACGTGCCAGCCGGTGACGCGGACGTGTTCGACGACGAGGCGCAGCAGTTGCTGGCGTTGGTCGAAGTCGAGGTGGTCGAGCGCGTCGAGGGTGCGGCGGGCGAAGTCGGCGACGCGGTGGCGTAGCTGGTTGTCGCTGGCGAGTTCGGCGCGTTGCGCGGCGAGGCTGTCGCGTTGTGACTGCAGGTGGGTGTGGCGGGCGTCGACGTCCTTGGCGCGGCGTTGCAGCTCGACGAGCTCGAGCAGTCCGGCCTGGTAGAGGTCGACCAGGCGGCGGCGTTCGTTGCTGGTGGCAGCCAGCTTGCGGTCGAGCCGGGCGAGCTGGGCGGCGAGCAGCTCGTCGTCGCAGGCGGGCCGGGTGGCGGCCAGCGCGGTCTGGCCGGCCAGGAGCACGTCGGGGCGCGTCAGTGCGTCGCGGATCTGGTCGAACACGAACGCGTCGAGCTCGCCGGCGCGGATGTTGCGTTCGGTGCAGCGGCGGTCGGCTCCGCCGGCGCGGAGCACGTCGTGGTTGCGGCAGTAGTAGTAGCGGTGCCAGGTGCCGTTGCGGCCGCGCATCTTGTGGCAGTTGGTCCCCACACCGCAGCGGCCGCAGATCACCAGGCCGCGTAGCAGCCACTGGCCGGGTTCGGTGTTGCGGGGGCTCCACTTGCTGTTGTCGCGGCTGACCCGTCCGGCGGCGTCGAAGGTGTCGTCGGACACGATGGCGGGCACGGCGATGGCGATCCAGTCGTCGCGCGGGCGGCGCCGTTGCACGGTGGGTCGGGTGGCGCCGGCGGGGGCGGCCACGGCCTCGGTGCGGTTGTAGTAGACGCGACCGACGTAGGCCTCGTTGCGCAGCAGCCGACCGATGGTGGAGGTGGACCACATCGGCTTGCCCGTCGGCGAGACGATGCCGTCGGCGGCCAGACCGCGCACGATCTGGCGGGTCGAGTACCCGTCGGTGACATAGTCGTCGAAGATGCGCCGCACGACGGTGGCTTCGGGTTCGTAGACCTCCAGGCGCGCCGGGCCGGCGGCGTCGCGGGCCACCCGCCGGTAGCCGTAGGGGGTGCGCCAGGAGATGACTTCCCCGAGCCGGGAGCGGTACAGCTTGCCGCGCCGGTAGCGTTCGGCGATCTTGGCGCGCTCGTACTCGGCGATCACGCCCTGCACCTGGGTCAGCAGCGTGGCCTGCGGGTCATCGTCGAGCGGCGGTGCGTCGGCGAACCGCACGGCGACGTCGTAGCGGGACAGTTCGTCGAGCACGATCACCTGGTAGGCGTACACGCGGGCCAGGCGGTCCGGTGACAGGCACCACACGCCCTCGACCAGCCCGGCCTCGGCGGCGTCGCGTAACCCGTCGAGGCCGGGGCGGTCCAGCCGGGCGCCCGAGTGCCCGTCGTCGCAGAACTCGGCGACCACCTCGTCGGCGGCGTCGGCGGCGCGGGCGCGCAGCACCTCCAGCTGCGACCCGATCGTGCCGCGCGCCTCCTGCGCCTCGGTCGACACACGCGCGTAGATCGCGACCCGCATCACCGCGCCCTCCTGGACTCGACGTGGTCGGTGTCGGCGGCGGTCAACAACAGCTCGTATGCGCCGGCCAGCGCCGCCACCCGCGGGTCGGCGTGCGGCATCCACGCCGGGCGGGCCGCGCCGACCAGCTCGGCGGCGAACACCGGCTCGGCCGCGGGCCAGGCGATCAGCCCCGCCAGCCCGCGGTGGGCGAACCGTCGAGCGGCCACACCGGCCAGCGGCACCCCGTCCAGCGTCGCCGCGCGCAGCTGCTCGTAGTCGGCCTGCGCGGCTTCGTGGGCCGTCCACAGGGTGGTCACCGCCGCGCCCGCTCGATCGTGCGGCGGTGCAGCCGCACTCCGAACCGGGACGCGATCTCGTCGGACAGCTCCGCGCCGGACCGTGCCGGGTCGGCGTCGGCCAGCCACGCCAGGATGTCCGGTGTCAGCTTGACCGGCCCCTTGCGGCCGCGACGCTCGTCTAACAGCCCGGTCATCCCGCGCCCGTCGAACGCGTCGCGCACGAGATAGAACGCCGCCCGCGAGTAGCCATGCGCCGCCGCCGCCACGGCGACGGTCATCCCGTCGACCTCGTGCGCGCGCAGCATCTCGTATTTGACCTGCACCTTGTCGGCCGCGAGGAAGAACGCCCGCGACCCGTCGAACAGCGCCGCGGTCACCGCCGCCTCCCGCGGGTGCACCAACCCCGCCTGCTGCAACGCGTGTCGCCGCGACCGCTGGTTCACCGGCCTCACCTCCTCGGCCGGCAGCATGACCGACCACACCAACGTTGTCCAGCATTTGACGCCGCACAACCGCATGCTGTCGTGGACGAGTCGCTACGACTGCGCAACGACGTTGGCAAACACCGCAGAGGCCAGCTGATAGCGGTCCACATCGCTCGACACTGCGGTCTATATCACTAGACATTCTCGCGACCGCCTCCCCGCGTGCTTCTGGCGCGACGGCGGTGCTTGGGCGTCAGATACAGCCCGCTACCGGCCGCGTCGCGCTCCA
>DATHVN010000045.1 GCA_035461305.1 Euzebyales bacterium
GTGACGTGAAAACCGCTGGGCTAGCCAGGCTCGATGACCTGATCGTGGCTGGGGCTCGTCTCTCGAGCAGACCCGCTTGAGGGAATTGGTGGAGCCGCTGGCTGCGGCTTGGTGGCGGCTTGGTGCACCGCATGAGTTCACATGCGTGGGGCCTGCGTGACGGCTCGGCCGTGCGCGTGTGTCGGGTGGCGTCGACAGACAGCCCAGTATTCGACTGTTCGGGCGCGGTCGAGGGCTCTCCCCATGGACCGTTCGTTTCCGCGGCGTCGACATCGTTGGACGCGGGGTCGGCGTCGCGTGTGCTCACGAGAGGAGCCCTCGATGCAGTCCCAGGTTACCGAGACCACGATCGGGATCGATACCGCGGTCGTGGCCGACCATCGGGTCGCGGTGCGCGGCAGCGCACGCGAAGACTTTGCGGTACCGCCGACGCTGGCGGGCATGACGACGTTGACCGCGCGGTTGGCCGAGTATGCGCCGGCGTTGGTCGTGGCCGAGCCGACCGGGATGACGTGGCTGGCGGTCGGCCACGCGGGTCCAGGCTGCGGGCTGTGCGGTGTCGCTGGTGCAGGCGCGGCACTCCGCGCGGCTGCGCGGCGCGATCGCGGGCAAGCACAAGACCGACGTGGCCGACGCGGACATGCTCGCCGGCTGCGCGAGCGTGTTCGGGCTGACCCCGACGACGTTGCCGCCGCCGGCGCAGATCGGGTTGCGACGGGCGGTCCGCCGCCGCCACGGCGCGGTCGTCGACGCGCATCGGTGCGAGTGCCGGCTGTGGGCGTTGGCCGCGTGGGCGTTCCCCGACGTCTGGCACGCCTGCGGGCATTCCCTGCCGCTGTTGCAGGCGCTGCTGGGACGCTGGCCGCACCTGGCCCAGCTCGCCCGCGCGCGGACCGCTTCGATCGCGCAGCTGTGCCGCGCGCGGCTGCGCGACGCCGGTGATGCTGATGATCGCGCTGAACGGATCCGTGCGATGGCTGCCGGCTGGGCGAACTTCTGGCGTGGCCGGGTCGACCTGGACGCGCTGGCGTGGGAGACCACAGAACAGCTCGGCGATATCGCCGCCGCCGACGCTCGTATCGACCGCGCTACCGCGCAGGCACAGCGGCTGTGGGCTGCCGCCTGGGGCCGCGACGAGCTGCTGTGCTCGGTGCCCGGAATCGGACCGATGATCGCGCCGATCGTGCGCGCCTGTTCGGCGACGCCACCCAGTTCACGACCGGCAAGCAGGCCGCAGCGTTCGTCGGGCTCAACCCGTCGAACTGGGAGTCGGGATTGATGGCCGCGCCGTCGCGGCCGATCACCAAGGAAGGCCCGCCCGAGCTGCGGCTGGCGTTGTATCAGGCCGCCAACGTCGCGCGTCGTCGCGATCCGCAGCTCGCGGTGTGCTACCGACGGCTGATGGTCGAACGGGGCCACACCCACATCCAGGCCACCTTCGCGGGTGCGCGCAAGCTGGCCACGCGGGTGTGGGCGACGCTGACCAGCGGCACGCCGTATGAGTTCCGCGACCTTGAGGGCACCCCGATAACCGAAGACGCCGCCGCCGAGCTCGCCGCCAGCCACACCGTCCCCGCCGACGTCCGTCGCCGTACCCGCGCACGCGCCGCCGCGGTCCGCCGCGGCCGACTCTCCGGCTGACGCCACCCAACAATCAGCGCCCGAAACCACCACCGGCATGGACAAGCCGGGACTGCACCATGCTCACAGAGCGCCAACCACCCGACCCTTGACATC
>DATHVN010000046.1 GCA_035461305.1 Euzebyales bacterium
CCCACTGGCCGTTCGCCGGCGACGACGACCCCTTCGCGGCGATGATCAACCAGGCTCGCAAGTACGTGGTCTCCACGACACTCACCGATCCGACGTGGCAGCACACCGAGGTCATCAGTGGGGACGTCCCAGCCGCGATCCGTGCGCTGAAGGCCAGCGACGGGCCGCAGCTCGAGGTCCTCGGCAGCCCCGGCCTGATCCAGACGCTGCTGGCCCACGACCTCGTCGACGAGTTCGGGCTGATCATCTACCCGGTCGTCGTCGGATCGGGCAAGCGCCTGTTCGGGGACGGCACCGTCGGCGGCGCACTGCAGCTGACCGATTCGAAGATCACACCGTCGGGCGTCATCATCGCCACCTACGAGCGTGCCGGTGCCATCCCGATCGGGTCGTTCGCGTTCGAGGAGCCCACCGAGGACGAGGTGGCCCGGCGCGAGCGGGTCGCCGAGGGCGCCGACTGACAGACCACCCGCTGAACCAACCGCACATCCGCTGCACCAGCACCGCACCTGACCGACGATCCGAGCACTTCGATCACCGCCGAGGAGGCGAGCACCATGACGCAGTACCTGATGTCCGTGTGGCACGACGAAGAGTACGAGGTCGACTTCTCGACCCCTGACGCCCAGCGCCAGGTGGCCCAGGTCGACGCGTTCAACAACGAACTGCAGGCCGCCGGCGCGTGGGTGTTCGGTGGTGGTCTCCACCCCCCGTCGTCGGCCACCGTGCTGCGCGCGAAGACCGACGGCGACGTCTCGATGACCGACGGGCCCTACGCGGAGTCGAAGGAGCAGATGGGCGGCTTCTGGGTGATCGAAGCGGCCGACTTCGACGCGGCGCTGGAGTGGGCACGCAAAGCCGCCGTCGCCTGCGAGGGGCCCGTCGAGCTGCGCCCGTTCCAGGATGAGTGACGACGACCTCACCTCGGTGTTCCGGCGTGAGGCCGGCCGGTGCACCGCCACGCTGATCCGCGTCCTCGGTGAGGTCGATCTCGCCGAGGACGCGGTCGCCGAGGCGTTCGCGATCGCCGCCGAACGCTGGCCGGTCCATGGGATGCCGCCCAACCCGGGCGGGTGGATCACCACCACCGCCCGCAACCGCGCGATCGACCGGCTGCGTCGCGAGTCGTCCCGCGCCGACCGGCACCGCGCGGCGCACCGACTCCAGGCGCTCGCCATGGAACCCGACCCTGACCCCGAGCTCGACGACCTCGACGGGTTGGTCGACGTCGTCGCCGACGACCAGTTGCGGCTGATGTTCCTGTGCTGCCACCCGGCGCTGTCGCCCGACGCGCAGGTCGCGCTCACCCTCCGGCTGCTCGGCGGGCTCGACACCGGCGAGATCGCCCGCGCGTTCGTCGTGCCGGAGGCGACGATGGCCCAGCGCATCGTCCGCGCCAAGCGCAAGCTGCGCGACAACAACGCCTCGTACCGCATCCCGGAGGCTGCGGAGCTTCCTGATCGGCTCGGCCCGGTGCTGGCCGCCATCGCGCTGATCTTCACCGAAGGCCACACCGCCACCTCCGGTGACGGGCTGGTCCGCGTCGACCTGTCCACCGAGGCGCTCCGGCTCGGCCGCGTGCTGGTCGAACTGATGCCCGACGAGCCCGAAGCGGTCGGACTGCTGGCGCTGATGCTGCTCACCGATGCGCGCCGGCCGGCGAGGACCACGACGGATGGCAGCATGGTCCGCCTCGCGGACCAGGACCGCAGCCTCTGGGACCAGGCGCGCATCCGCGAGGGCCACGCCCTGGTGCGGGCCTGCCTGCGACGCAACCAGCCCGGGCCGTACCAGATCCAGGCCGCCATCGCCGCGGTGCACGCTGACGCCCCAACCAGCGACGCGACCGACTGGAGCCAGATCGTCGCGCTGTACGACCAGCTGTACGCGTTCCGACCGAACCCGGTGGTCGCGCTCAACCGGGCGATCGCGGTCGGCGAGCTGCGCGGCGCGGCCGAGGGCCTCGCCGCGCTGGATGCGCTCGACGCGGAGCGGCTCGCCGACTACCAGCCCTACCACGCGGCCCGAGCTGACCTGCTCGCCCGCGTCGGTCGCACCGCCGAGTCGATCGAGGCCTACGAGGGGGCCATCGCGCGCACCACCAACCCGGCAGAGCGCGGCTTCCTGACCCGTCAGCTGCACAGACTCGACTCACGCCGCTGACGGGCATCGACCTTGATCGGCACGCCGGCCTGCAACAGCAACGTCGCGTGGGTATGGCGAACGTCATGCAGTCGGATCGTGGGCACGTCGTCGAGGCGGCGGACCAGCCGCCGGAACCGGTGCGTCGTCCGCTGTGGGCTGAGTGGAGCGCCGCCCTCGGTGAAGACGAGGTCGGCGAGGTCGAGTGGTTTGATCGTCGTTGGTGGTCGTCGTGCCTGCCGCTCCGGCTCGAGCGCGGCGGCGGTGTGGCCGTCGATGAACAACCGCCGGATACGGTTGGTCTTGGTGGTCTTGCGTCGCGGGCGGCCGCGGTGCTCGGTCAGCGCACCGGTGACCGTGACCAGGCGGTCGTCGAGCGAGACATCGCGCCATCGCAGCCCGAGCAGCTCGCCGCGCCGCATGCCGGTGCCCAGCGCGACCGCCCAGAGGCTGGCGTGGACGTCGTCACGGGTGCCCTGGAGGAAGCGGCGCGCCTCCTCGTCGTTCCAAGCCTGGACGGTCGCCGGCGCGTCGTCGCGGAGGTCGTGGCGGGGGAGTGCGACGCGGTCGGCGGCGTTGGCCGGGAGGAGGTCCAGTCGTACCGCGTCGGCGAGCGCCTTGTGCAGCACCCCGTGGATGTAGCGGATTGTGGCGAGTGACAGCGGCCGTCCCCTGCGGCCTCCGTGGTCGATAAGCTCGCCGTACAGCTCATCGAGACGTGTGGGCTTGAGGTCGGCCAGAGCCACGTCCGCAAGCGCCGGCGCCAGGTACGCGTCGATCGTCTGCCGGTACGCGTCCCACGTGCGCGGTTGCAGCCTTAGTCGCTGCCGCGCTATCCACTGGTCGAGATATTCGCCGACGTCCATCGCCTGGCACCATCGCTGACGACGCCGCGCGTCGCATTTCCACACGACCTGATCCTGTGGACAGCGCGGGAGGCCTGCCCAGACCTGTCAGCTCGTCCCCGCTGCTCGGAACCACTCGTCGATGCCGTCAAGCGTACGTGTCTTCGACGCCAGCCAGTCGGTGATGAACGCGTACGCGTCAGCGTCGGGGAGCATCAGGACATGACCGTTCAATCGGAGGAAGACGTCCGCAGCCGCAAACGCGACCCGCTTGTTTCCGTCATCGAATGGGTGGTTGAGGATCAGGCTCTCGAACAGTGCGGCAGCCTCGTGTACCACGTCGCGGTAGTAGCCGGTCTGCGGTCGGAACAGGGCGGCCTCCAACGCGCCGGGATCCCGGATGCCAGCCGAACCTCCGAACTCGT
>DATHVN010000047.1 GCA_035461305.1 Euzebyales bacterium
GATCGTGTCGATGGTCACTGGTACACCTTTTCGCAGGTTCCGCCGGTCAGGATCTGACGAGGCGCTCGATCGCAGCGGTCGCCTCCGCGATGATCACCTCGGCCCGCCGCGGATCCTCGTCCCGCGCAGCGTCGGCGACACACCCGCGCAGATGATCGTCGAGCAGACCGACCGCAACCTTCTCCAGCGCGCGTTTCGCCGCGGCGATCTGCGTGACGACGTCGATGCAGTACGCATCGTCCTCCACCATCCGCGAGATCCCCCGCACCTGCCCCTCGATCCGGCGCAACCGCGCGCGATAGTCGCCCTTGCGCTGCCCGTACCGATACGTCGACGCTGTTCCCGTCCCGTCGCTCGCCTCTATACCCATGGGGGGTAGGGTACTTTCCCCGATGCGAGATCGCAACCGCGAGTCCGTTGGCACGGTGCGGTGAGCGGCCTCTCCGTCCCACTCCGGGTGGGCCGTTGGCACGGTGCGGTGAGCGGCCTCTCCGTCCCACTCCGGGTGGGCCGGGCCGCGGTCCACCACCTGGAGCTCCCACCACGCGTCGGGCCTGCGTAGGGTCGTCATGCTTGCTGAGGTGACCCGCTGGAACGCGCGCTCCCAGCGACGGCCAGGCCCCAGATCAGCACGGCGATGATGCCGACGTGGTAGGCGATGTCAGGCCCCGTACGCGGACCGACCCCAACGGCGATGGTGAACACGCCGACGAGCGTTCCGAGCCAGCGCGAATCCCTGTGCGGCGACTCCTGCCTGTCGGGTCCGCGCCGGAAGAGCCCAACTGAGCCCGAGGCCTGCGACCAGGACGATGGCGATGACGGTCTCCGCAATGCCTGCGTGCTGATGTTCGTAACCGTCGACCAGGAGACCGAAGTGTGTGAGCGCGGCGACCGCGAACGTCGCGGCCTCGAACAGCATGAACTTGCGTGCGATCCATCGGGTCCCTCTCATCCCGTTGTAGGACGCCGTCGTTCCGGCTGCATCCAGCAAGTCGAGCGCGTCACGGCGCCTCGATCGAGGAGAGCTTCGTGACCGGGAGGTACCTCGACCGGGTCGCACAGTTCGTCGGCCGGCGCTCAACGCCATCCAGCCGCTCGGCAAGGGTGTCAGGCGCCGCAGATCCTGACGACGATCGAGATTCGGTACACGGTGCGCAGGCGTGCTGGCGTCGTCGCTTCCGTACGTCCGCGCGACATCGTACGACGCGCCGGTTCCCGACGCGAACGAGCAGCCGATCGGCCGCATCGGGTTGGACGGCACGGGTGGTACTCGACCCGGTCCGGCCAGGGCTTGCGTAGGACCGGCGCTCTGGCGGGCGGGACGAGCCCTTCGACGGTCAGCACCCAACAGAACGTTGATCCGACGCGTGGACGCTGTCCCCGCTACAGCGAGCCGTAGCCGGGATGGACGCCAGCACGAAGGCCGTGCGCTTCGACGAGACGGACGAGGAGCCCACGCAACAGCGAGCGTTCTTCGACGTTCAGATCATCAGCGATCGCGTCGTCATGCGCGCGCGCCACGACTGCGATCCTCTCGAGCATGTCCCGTCCGCCGGCAGTCAGATGGACTGCGTGCCGGCGGCGGTCGGCGGCGTCGCGTCTGCGTTCGAGCAGACCGCGGTGTTCGAGGTCGTCCACGAACGTCACGAGACGGCTCGGATGCACGCCGAGCTCGTCGGAGATCTGTTGCTGACTGCGGCCCGGACGCCGTCCGACCGAGCGCAGCAGTCCAGCCTCGGGCGCACTCAGGCCCAGCTCGGCGACGCGCGTGGCGAACTCCGCCGACGCGAACGCGCCGAGCTGCGCCAGCAGGAACGCGGCGCCCTGCGGGTGCGCGTCGGGTGAACGCCGATCGACGGGTTGTGGAGTGGCTTCCATGCCGATACCATACAGGCGACAAACCGTTTATATATAGAACTATTCTAATCACGAACGGAGTATCCATGGCCGCCAGCGACCGGAGGACGGCGCTCGTGACGGGCGGCACCGCCGGCATCGGGCTGACCACCGCCCACGGCCTCGCGTCGCGCGGACACGAGGTCATCGTCGTCGGCCGCAACTCCGACCGGGGCACACGGGCGGCGCGCGACATCTCCCGGGCAGCCGCCGTACCAGCGAACTTCATGTCCGCCGACCTATCGACCGTGTCGGAGGTCGGGCGCCTGGCCGACCGCATCCTTCGACGCATCCCCGCGGGTCTCGACGTGGTCGTGCACAACGTCGGAGGGCTCTACCCCGAGCGTCACCTCACGACCGACGGCATCGAGGCGACCCTCGCGACCAATGTGGTCGCCCCACTCGTCCTGACCCGGGCCTTGCTTCCCGCCCTGTCGGGAGCGTCGCCGAGCCGCGCCGTGTTCGTCAACTCCGACGCTCACCGGTTCAGGCAGACCGACCTCGACGACCTCAACGCCGACCGGTTCCATCGCGGCTTCGACAGCTATTGCACGAGCGTTCGCTCGTGCAACTCCTCGTCGCCGGCACGCTCAGCCGCGAGCTCGATCCGAGCCAGGTCACGATCGTCGCCGTCAACCCAGGCCCGGCGTGGACCGGCCAGGTCGCGGCGATGACGCCCGCGATGATGCCGCCCAGGATGCGGCTGATGTGGCCGCTCATACGGCTCGTTCAGCGATCACGATCACCCGAGCAGGCCGCACGCGCTGTCGTCCACGCCGCGACCGACCCGTTGCTGACCGGTACGACCGGCGTGTGGATCGACCAGCGCGGCAACGTCGGCGAACCAAGCGACACAGCGCGCGACGACCAGCTCGCAGCGAGCGTCGCGGCCCGCGCCGACGCGCTGGTCGCGCACGCCACACGCCACCACGGGTCAGACGCGGATCCGCGACGAGCACCACGAACCGGACACACCCTCCGCGATGAGCTCTCCAAGGAGACGGTGACAATGACCGAGGTCCGAAACGACCGACGCCGCCGGACAGGCGGTCCACCACTCGTCCTCGTGGCGTCCGTCTCGGCAGCGCTGGCCGTCGCTGCCGTCGTCATCCAGAACGCGCTCACGGGTGGCGACGCGTACCCGCGGCCGTTCACCGGCACGAGCACCATCAACGACTACTTCGCCGTGCACGGCGAGGTGGCGCAGGTCGCCGGTACGCTCCAGTTCGCCGCCGCTGTCCCACTGGCGATCTTCGCAGCGACCGCATACTCGCAGATGCGCGGCCTGGGCGTCCGGGTCGCCGGCGTCACGATCGCGCTGACCGGCGGCGTCCTCGCCTCGGGTTTCCTCGCCGCATCGGGTCTCCTGCAATGGACGCTCGCGGGGTCGACGATCATGGGCGACGCCCGAGCGGCCCTTCACACCCTCACGTTCGCGACCGGCGGAACCGGCCACGTCGTGTTCCTCGGCCTGCTGGTCGCCGGCCTCGCCGTGCCAGCGCTCATCATGCGACTGCTCCCACGATGGCTTGCGGTCGCCGGCGTCGTCATCGCCGTAGCAGCCGAGGTCTCCACCCTGTCGCTGCTGTTCGACCCCGCGCAGTACCTGCTGCCCGTCGGCCGCTTCCTTGGCCTTGCGTGGATCGTCGCCGCCGTCGCGCTGCTCCCAACGGCGCCGCGCACTCGCAACACCCGCCCGACACCGGCGCGGGAAACGAGCTGAGGGCACCGACGACGAGCACGGTACGTCTCGTCTCGAGATCGATCACGGACGCACCGCGCAAGCGGATGCCGTCACCGTAGGGCCCACCGCCGGTCGCGCCGGAAACAGACTGCCGGCGTCGACAGGGGTCGTGGCCGACAGTGGTCGCGGTGGGACGCATCTGCCAGCCGCCACGTCAGCATGGGTGTACGAGCCGAGAATCTGGGAGTGTCCGGTCATGCTCAGCATCCTTGCCGGCGAGGCGAACCGGCCACTCGCTGCAGCGCTCGCCGTCCAGCTCGAGACGGACCTCGCCGAACGCACGATCGAACGGTTCCCCGACGGAGAGATCCACGTCGCCGTGAAGAGCGGCATCAGGGGTCACGACGTCCACATCGTGCAGCCGTTGTGCCCGCCGGTCGACGCGCATCTGGTCGAGACGATGATGCTCGCCGACGCCTCCCATCGAGCCGGTGCCGCGCACATCACCGCGGTCCTGCCCTACTACGGCTATGCGCGGCAGGACCGCCGCAGCGCCCCCGGCGAACCCGTCGGCGCCAGGGTCGTGGCGGACCTCCTCGCGGCGGTCCACGTCGACAGCGTGCTGGTCGTCGATCCCCACACGCGCGCGCTCGAGGCGATGCTGAGCGTTCCACTCGAACCCATCAGCGCCATTCCGCTGCTTGCCGCGACCCTCCGCCCGGAGCTCCCCGACGACGCGGTCGTCGTGGCACCTGATCTCGGGGCGGTCAAGCGGGCCGAACGATTCGCCGGACTGCTCGACCTGCCGATGGCCTTTGTCCGCAAGACCAGGCTCTCGGGGGACACGGTCCGTGCCGAAGGCGTGGTCGGCGACGTCGCCGGCCGGGTGCCGGTCATCGTGGACGACATGATCACGACCGGAGGGACGATCGTGTCAGCGACACAGGTGCTGCTCGACGCCGGTGCCCGTGCCCCCGTGACCGTCGCCGCCACCCACGGTCTCCTCGTTGGCGACGCGTTGGAGGCGCTCGGGCAGCTGCCGCTTCAACGCATCCACCTCACCGACAGCGTCCCGCCACCCGACAGTGGTGCGCTGCCGTTGGTCACGACGTCACTCGGCGAACTGCTGGCCGACGCGATCCGACGGCTGCGACGTGGGACGGGACTCGGTCAGCTCGGCGGCTACGGCTGAAGACGCCGCACGGAGCGACGGTGGCGCGCCCGCTCACGCCACCGTCTCGTCGGTTGCGTTCGAGACGTCAGCCTCGGCGAGACACTCGAACACCCTGCCATACCGCCGAATCGCGTGGCGGATCTCATGCGTACCCGCCAAGCCGAGCTGCAGGTCGAGTACGACGTTGCGCGCCGCCCTGTACTCGTCGACCACGGCGGCGTGGGCTGCCGACAGGTCGGCGGCGTGCAGCGCGAAGCCCCCGGTCGGGTAGCCGACGTCGTCGAGCAGTCGCATGAGCAGCTCGTCGGCCTCGAGCAATGCCGTGGCGGGCTGCGTCGTTGCCTGGCGTTGCTGTTGTCTCCAGCGCGTGACGTACATGGCACGCTCGTCGCGGCTCAGGCTCCGCAGCATGCGGGACTGGAGCCGCGCCGACCGCACACGTGCATCGGGCGCGTTCTGCAGGCTGGCGACGTTCCCGACGGCGCCGTCGTGCTCGTCGTCGAAGCGCTGTACGAGACACCTGTTGATGTTGCGCCACACCAGCACAGCGATCACGCCCAGCACGGCGGCGACGGCGAGTACGCTCCACATCCACGGCTGCATGGTCAACGCTCCCACCACGAGATCTCGCCGAGCCGACCTGCCTCGTCGGCGTCGCCTTCATCCCTCGGTCTGATCATCGGCCGGGAGCTCGACAGCTCGTCGAGCATGCTGACGACGACCTCGGCCGCTTGGCCGGGTTCGCGACCCGAAGCGTTGCGTGAGGTGCCGCTCATCGTGTGTTCCCGTGGCGCTGACCTTCGATGATGAGCTGATTGACGTTCGTTGCTACCCACCTGGTGTCCGTACACACACCGCAACGTGTCGCAAGCCGGATCGCGGCGGGTGCTGCTGCTCGGGCCGCCCAGGCGATGGCCGCGTCGAGGTTGCCGACGTCGGTCTGGTGGACGAGCCGGGCGATCGTGGCGGCGACCACGATGCGAGCGCATCCCGCTGCCGTCTGCCGAGTACGAGATCGGATGTTCCGGTCGCCTCCCTCCAACGTCCCCGAACGACAGCCGCAGGCCCGAGCGCTGACCGGGCGACGAGCCGGTGACCTGGATGTCGCCGGACCCCATCGCGGTCGGTGGTGGATCGCTTCAGTGGTCGTGGCGGCGCGCTCGTCCGGGCTCCAGGTGGGCACCCATCGCGGTGGCCGCAACCACGAGGCCGGCGGCGCCGAGGACGATGTTCTTGAGCACGTACTGGGCCGCGAGGGTCGGCGCACCGGGGAACAGGTCGGTGAAGAACAACGCCAGTGGGGACATGATCCCGACCAATGCGCCGGCCAGCACGACCAACCCGGTGCGCAGCAGCCGACCGGTGATCCACAGGCTGGTCGCGGTGTCGCGTCGGCTACGCCTTGCGACGTAGTCGTGCTGCCGTTCGTGTGGTGACGCACGCACACGCGCGATGATGGATGCTGATCGGCATGGACACTGCGTCACCACCACAGGTCGGCCTTCGGGCGCTGGCATTCGACGCCGCCGTGGCGGTGGCGCTGGCCGTCGTGGGTGTCGCGAATGCGACGATGTCCACGGCGTGGGCAAGCGCCTCGAATCGGCCGATGGCTGCCATCGGTCTCGGACTGGTCGCTGGCACCGGACTGGTCCTGGTGGTGCGGACCTCGTGCGGATCGGGCTGCGCACGTTCATCGACAGCGAGGACGACCTGACGTGCGTCGGCGAGGCCGCCGATGGGCTCGCCGCGGTCAGGTTGGCGCGCGAGCAGCGACCAGATGTGATCCTGATGGACATCCGCATGCCGGGCATCGACGGGCTGACCTCGACGCGGCGGATCACCGCCGACGCCGAGCTGGGCCACACCCGGGTGATCGTGCTGACCACGTTCGAGCTCGACGAATACGTGTTCGACGCGTTGCGCTCCGGCGCGAGCGGATTCCTCCTCAAGGACACCAGACCACCAGAGCTGCTGCGGGCCATCCGGCTGGTCGCCGACGGCGGGGCGCTGCTGTCGCCGTCAGTCACCCGGCCAGGTCGACGGCGACGATCGCCGCGTTCGACTGGTTCGCGAGTTCGTATCGCTGGCGCCGCGGTCGACGACACCACATCCCTTCCTGCACACGTTGACCGACCGCGAGCGGGAGGTCGTCGGCCTGGTGGCGGAGGGGTTGAGCAACGACGAGATCGCCGAGCGCCTCGTGATCAGCCCAGCGACCGCGCGCACGCATGTCAGCCGGTCGATGATCAAGTTGAGCGCGCGCGACCGCGCCCAGCTGGTCGTGTTCGCCTACCAGGCAGGCCTCGCAGACTGAAGGATGATAGTGGCTTCATCGACCGGCGGACTGGCGTCTCGGGCGCCGGATCAGCCCCCACGGTCTGGCCACCGCCAGGATGGTGGCGAAGGTCAGGGCGGTCAGGGACACCGCCGGGGGGAAGAACAGCGACGACACGTCGATGGTGGAGACGCCGTCGGCCGCCAGCAGTCGTCCGTGCGCGACGACCTCGTTCATCCCGGGTCGCAGCGCGACCACGATCAGCGTGCACAACACGACGTTCATGGCCAACTTGACGGCGACCCACCAGTAGCGGACCAGCCCATAGCGGCTGCCCACACCGTGGATGATGCCGCTGGCAAGGCACACCAGTCCGGCGGCGAGCATCGGTGCAACGACGAACCGGCCGAGCGCCTGGTAGGCCAGGACCCGAACCGCCGTGTCGGCGGCGAACCAGCCGGTGGCCACGAGCACGGCGACGATGACGTCGATGCCGACCCATGCCCCGGATGACAGGATGTGGACGATCAACGCGGCCTTCCGGGCGCGTCGGGACACCCGCCACCGCGGCTGGGGCGCGGCGGTGCCGGGCGTCGGGTCAGCGGTGGGTTCCATCTCCCGCAGTGTTGGCGCGCCCGCGGTCGCACGCGTCCTGTGCTGGGCGGCTGTCGTCGTGCGTCCCGTGACGTAGGGACGACGTCGAGACGCGTGGCGCCGGTCTGCAGCGTCGTCCGGTGCGTAGTGAAGGTGTCGCCGCGTCGCGGACGCCCCGGCGGCGTCCGTACCTACCTTCCGTCCCGTTCTGATTCGACGGGGCCCAGGAGGAACCGCATGAACCCACACGCAGCATTGTCATCCACACGCCGTTACGACACAGTTGGGCCTGCTCGTGGCAGTCGGCATCGCCGTGCTGTACGTCTCCGGTGTCGTGATGCCGGTCGTGCCACCGGGTCTGGTGCTGCTCGTCGTCGCTGCGGTCCTCGTCGTGGCCCCGGCCGCCGGTCTGGTCGCCATGCGGGAGGCTCGAACCTCCACGCCACTGGCCGCCCCCCGAGACCAGGCGGTGACACGGCCACGATGGGGACCAACGGGGATGGATTCCGGGATCGAGTCGGTCACGGCATCAGCGTTTCGGAGCACACAGAACTCGTTGCCCTCTGATCGGCCAGGACCACCCGGCTCTGCTCGCCCTGCCCGGCGCCTGGGGTCTCCGCAATCGATACGATCTCGGTGAGGCGGCCGGTCATTGAGGATCCTGTCTGTGGTCATGCCCGACAGTCGACAGCTGCTCGCCCGCTGGCCGAGCTCGTCAGCCGAGGTCTACAGCGGTGATGTTCAGGGGAACCGAACGTGGCCAGCGGCAGTTTCGTCCTCGTGCGACCTTGCCCACGATCGCAATCCCACACGAGATGTAGACGGACCGCTGACTCCGTGACCGTCCGGGTGTCCAGGCTTGGAGCCTCTCGCCGGGCAGCCAGCCTGTCGGCGCGACCTACGGCGCGTGGGGAGTGGTGTCCGCCGGGTTCGTCGAGTGGGTCGGGATGACCAGTTCGACGATGGCGCCGCCCTCGGGCCGGTTGGCGGCGCGGGCCTGACCGCCATGCGCGCGTGCGATGGTCTCGACGATCGCGAGGCCGAGCCCGGCGCCTGGCTCGGTCCGAGCCTCGTCGTCGCGTGTGAACCGTTCGAACGCGGACGACACGAACGCCGCGGGAAAGCCCGCCCCCTCGTCGCTGACGCGCAGGACCACACCGCCGTCGTCGGCTGCTGCGTCGAGCAGGATACGTCCACCGCCATGGCGGAGCGCGTTGTCGACGAGGTTGCCCAGCGCCCGCTCGAGCCGCAGACGGTCGCCGTCCATGCTGCCGGGCGGTGTGTGTCCGACCTCTACGGCACGGTCCGCAGCGTCCGCGCGCGTGGCGAACTGACGAGCTACCTGTTCGAGCAGGTCGCGCACCGCGAACGACGCGCGCTGGAGGCGAAGCTGCTCCTCCTCGGTCGAGGCGAGCACGAGGAGATCCTCGGCCAGTCGGGTGAGGCGGTCGACCTCCTCGCCTGCCGAGTGCAACGCGTCCTGCAGGTCCTCGGGGCGTCGCGGCCGCCGGCGGGCGAGGTCGAGCTCGGTCTGCAGGAGCGCGAGTGGGGAGCGCAGCTCATGGCTGGCGTCGGCAATGAAACGGCGTTCGCGGCGCACGCCGCCATCGAGACGCTCGAGCATGGCATTGAGCGTTTCCCCCAACCGACGCACTTCATCGTGCGCCACCGGCAGAGGCAGCCGCTCGCCAGCGGTGTCCGCCGAGATCGCCGTGGCCCGACGCCGCATCTCCTCGACCGGGCGCAACGCTGCGCCAGCCAGCACGTAGCCTGCCACGCTCGCCAACGCGAGGGCAGCCACGCCACCGATCACCAGTTGGGCGAGCAGCAGCTCAAGGGCGTCGGCGACATCGGCGAGCGACGCACCAACCATGACCGTCACGCCATCGTCGGCTGGGCGCCCCAGCAGCCGTACCGGCTCGGTCTCGTCCTCGTCAACCAGCAACGCCTCGGTCGTGGACTGCAGCCGTCCCTCGAGCGCCGCCGCTCGTTGCTCAGCCGACAGCAGCGGCCTGGTCATACTGGCGTAGCCGCAAGCACGTTGCAGTTCGGTGCCAGGATCTGCGCGAACTCATCCTCCTCACGGCCGACGGGGCCTTCGATCTCGCCGGCGTCGATCGATGCGGCAAGCGCCGTGGCGCGGGCGACGAGGCGGTTGTCGACCTGCTCGACCAGAGCGGCGCCCAGACGGATGTACACGAAGACGCCGACCCCGACCAGCACGACGGCCATCGCGAGCGCGAACACCAGCGTCAACCGCAATCGGAGCGGAAGCCGGCTCACCGACGCTGCTCAGCCGTCGGCGTTGAGGCGGTAGCCGACGCCACGCACGGTCTCGATCGTCTCCCGCGCGAACGGCCGATCGACCTTCTCCCGCAGGTAGCGGACGTAGACGTCGACGATGTTCGACCGGCTCTCGTATCCGCCGTCCCAGGCATGCTCCAGAAGTTGGTAGCGCGACAGCGCCTGACCCGGCCGACGCATCATCGTCTCGAGCAGCGCGAACTCCTTCGCAGACAGGTCGATCTCGTGACCCGCGCGCCAGACCTGGTGCGTCGCGGGATCCAACCGCAGGTCCCCGACCTCGAGCGACGTCGGCCGTGCGGGCGCGCCGCGACGCACGAGCGCCCGCAGTCGGGCGAGCAACTCGTCGAAGGCGAACGGCTTCGGCAGATAGTCGTCCGCGCCCGCGTCCAGTCCCGCGACGCGGTCGTCGACGGCATCCCGCGCGGTCAGCATCAACACCGGCGCCCAGATACCCCGACTGCGCAGTCGCCGACACACCTCGAAGCCGTCGACCTCGGGGAGCATGACGTCGAGCACGATAGCGTCGTAGTCCACCGATGCAGCCATCCAAAATGCGTCCCTGCCGGTCGCCGCGACGTCGGTGGCGTAGCCTTCCTCGACGAGACCCCGCCGCAGCAGGCCCGCCATCTTCGCTTCATCCTCCACCACGAGCAGACGCACGATCCCATTGTGCGTGCGCCGATGAGCGGAACGTGAGAGCCATCAGAGGCGTGCATTCGGTGGCAGCGGCGACCGCGACGCTCACGTCGACTCATCGTGATCTCATTCCTCCTCCATAGGGTGAGGGCCACGATCAGTCACAAGGAGGACGATGCATGTCTCGCAAGCTGATGTTCGTCGTCGGAGCCGTGCTGACACTCGCACTGCTCACGACAGGGATCGCCGTCGCAGCCGGCAACCGCGCAGATGACGCGGCCCCGGCCGACACCGCCACCCAATCGAACGACGGTAGCCAGCTCGACGACTCGGGCACCGCCGACGACGCCGAGGACGCCGACACGCCGGATGACGACCAGGAGGCCGGAGAGGCACAGGACTCCGACGAGAACCTGACCGGCTCCCCTGCCGAGCAGGCCGCCAAGGCCGCGCTCGCCGCCACCGGCGGCGGCACTGTCCTCGAGGTCGAGGCTGGTGACGACCCCAACGCCGCGTACGAAGTCGAGATCCGCACACCCAACGGCGACGCCGCCGAAGTGCTCCTCGACACCGACTTCGACGTCATCGGCTCTGTCGCCGGCGACGACGACTGAGCATCGAGTACGCGACCATGAGCGGCCAGGCCGCCCGGCGTCCCGCCGGGCGGCCATGTCCGGTCCAGCTGCCGCCGGGCGCCTACGACGCGGCCGGCCTGCTCGCGGCCCGCTTCACAGTGTCAGGGACGCCATCGCACCTCGACCTGAGTGAGTTCCTCGTCAGCTGACCGCCATGCCGCCCGGCGGAAGTTGCACGCCCGTTCATGCGCCAGGGCCGTCGCTCTGGGCGTTCGGGCCCGTTCCGAGGTCGTGAAGCGGCGTCGCGGCGTTCATGTCGCGTGGTGTCGGTGGCGTTCAAGGACGGTGAGGGCGAGCACCCCGACCGCGGCCGCGGCGATCGCGAGGGAGACGAACAGCTGACTGCCCGACGGTTTGACGGTCATCAGGAACTCGAGCTCAGCCAGGAGGGTCAGCCCCGCGCGGGTGGACGCATGCAGCGTCGGCGCGCGGCTCAGTTGCCGCGTCGCTGGTGGCAGCGGTGCGTCGGACGCAACCTATGAGGGCCGAGGCGTTGAAGGGGCACGCGCGCGTCGCCACTGCAGGTTGAACCGGGTGTCGGGGTCGGTCAGGTCAGCGTTCGTCAGCTCGCGGATTCGCTGGAGGCGGTAGCGCACCGTGCTGCGGTGGACGAACAGATCCGACGCCGAGACGGCGATCGAGGCGGCCTTCTGGTCCGGGAGTCGGTCCCGATCACCCAACGCCTGCAGCACATGCTTCACCCCTGGACCAGCTACGTGATCATCCCGGTGTTCGCGCTGGCGAACGCGGGGCTCGACCTCAGCGCTGTCGGGCTCGACGCCACCCTGCTCGCACCGATCGCTGTCGGCGTGCTGCTCGGACTGCTGGTGGGCAAGCCCGTGGGAGTCACCGCCGGCGCCTGGATCGCGACCCGTCTCACGCGCACGCCACTGCCGGTGGCGTGCCTTGGCGGCAGTTCCCCGGTGCGACGGCGCCGACGGGTCGCATCTCGCGCTCGTAAGGGCCCGGCGCGACTCGTGTTGGGGAGCGTCGCCGCCGCAATCGTCGATACCAGGCCCGTCGCTGCGCTGGTTTTGCCAGGCCACGCAATGACCACAGCGGGCAACTTCGCCTGATGTGCCAACCAGGCGCCAGGCCCGGCGATCATGGCGGAGTCAGGGCGCCCGGGGCCGTGGCTGGGACCTGACCAGCGCGATGGAGGCGACAGGCACAGCCGTGCGCCGTCGCCGACCCGCTCGATGCAGGCCGGCGCGAAGTCGACCGAGCCGTCTTTCGTGGACCACGGCCATCGGTAGCGCTTCGTCCGGCAGGTCGCCACCGATGATCTGGACGGGGCCACCGGCGCATCCGTTCGTCGATCCCGGTCAGGGTGACGCCGGGAGCAAACGGCTTCGGTATCCGCCGGTCGGCCGGCGGCCGCGGCACCACCGGCTCCTCGTGATGGGGAAGTCGGTACACGTGTCGGCGGCCGAGTACGTCGACCAGGTTGGCGACGACGAGCGTCCGCATCACCCCGGCCTCGGTCGCGACGAGCGCCCTGACCGATGCCGGCATCGTCAAACACCGCGTCAAGCTCGTCCTCGCTGTCGTGGAGGGGCACGACTCGCACGCTCCCGGCGGCGCGCCCGTCCATCGACGGCCTGGACGTGATCAGGACCACCGACCGTCGAGCTCGCGCAACGCACGTGCCAGGTTGAACAGCCACTCGGCATGTCCCATCAGCGCGACGCCTGTCGGCGGGGGCTTGGAGACCTTCAGCCCGCGGGCCATGAGCGGGCGTCAGGCTGTGGACCACCCCGGTTCCCAGGATCACGGCGAACGTCACCGGGCCGATGGCATCGGCATCGAAGCCGGCGCCGCTCAGCTCGGCGTTGAACTGGGCGGCCGTTGCGGCGGCGACGATCCCGCGGGGACTCACCCATGCGATCAACGCCCGGTCGCGCCACGACAGCGACGTTCCGGTCAGGGCGATCGCGACGGACGGTGGCCGTACGACGAGCACCAGGAACGCGACGAGCATCGCAACGCGCCCGGCGAACCCGACGAGCTGATCGACGTCGACCAGTGCGCCGAGCAGGATGAACAGCACGCCGATGATCAGGACCTCCAGCGTCTCGCCGAGCCGAGGCCTGGGTCACCGTGTTGGCGAGCGCGATGGCCATGCAGAGCCCCAGGCCCCAAGGCCGAGAACACGAGGAACGGCGCGAGGGTATCGACGACCCCTATCCCGCCGGCGCCTTCGAATCCGCAATGGTCACTTCCAGGTCCCCGTTCCACGTATCAGTCGACCCTCCTCGGTGCTCTGGTTCATCACCATGATCGTCTTTCAGGGATCGCACGCGTTGCTGGACCACAGGGAAGGACAGCAGATGGACCTGACGAGCCAGTTGCGCCACCAAGTGACGGACGCGGCTTCGCGCTATCGCGAGACCTCGCTTGCACGCGAGGAGGTGAAGCGGAAACAGGATCGTGACGGGAAGCAGGTCGTCGACAGCCCCGACCAGGTGGAGGCCAGGTTCGAGCGCCTCGTCCAAATGGGCCAGGTCCCGGCGGACATGATGCTCAGAGCCGCGCCCGAACGAGCGGCCGAGGCCCGCCATCGGACGCTCGAGCGGATCATCGACGAGACCAACGACCTGCAGTCTGCGAGCTTCCTCTCACTGGGCGCTCGGACCGTGCAGACCACAGCGCGCATCTCGACGAACAATCGGCTCCGCCGTTTGCCGATCGGCACTGGATTCCTGGTGTCGCCGCGCCTGCTGATGACGAACAACCATGTCCTGTCCGATCCTCACGAGGCGTCACGTGCGGTCGCGGAGTTCAACTTCGAGCTCGATGCCGACAGCGTCCAGGGCACGGTCGCAGGCTACAGGCTGGAGCCGGACGTGCTGTTCCTCACCGACGCGCACCTCGACTACACGCTGGTCGCCCTGGCGCCGTTATCTGACGGGCGGACTGTGGGCGACGAGTTCGGCTGGAACAGGCTGATGGCGCAGCAGGGAAAGATCATCATCGGCGAATCACTCAACGTGGTGGGGCATCCGATGGGCCGTCTGAAGGAGATCACGATCCGCAGCGGGACGTTGCAGTTCCAGCACGACGAATTCCTCCAGTACACGACCGATACCGAGCCGGGCAACTCCGGATCCCCGATCTACAACGACCAGTGGGAGATCGTCGCGCTGCACCACGCAGGCGTCCCGTCCACCGACGCCGAAGGGAACTGGCTCAAGCGGGACGGCAGTCGATGGCTACCAACTGACGGCGACGACGCTGTCCACTGGGTCGCCAACGAGGGTGCGCGGATCAGCGTGCTGCTCGATCACATCAGCGAGCAGCCTGTCGACGATCCCGCGCGAGGCCTGCTCGAGGAAATGCTCGTCGGCACCGGCCGCGTGATCGGCTCACGGCCGAGCGAGACCGACGACAGTGCAGCACCGCAGGCGGAGTCCGAGCGGATCACCGTCGCCGTGGAGGGGACATCAGGCGTGACAGCCCGCCGCCCCCCGCGCAATGGCGTCAACGTGGTCTTCCTCCACGGACGTGGGCAGGAAAGCAGAGATCCGCGCAGGCTCCGTCGCATGTGGACAGCGGGCCTCGGCAAGGGCCTCGTGCTCGCCGACATGGACCCGATCGATGCCCGAGACGTGTGGTTCCCGTTCTACGGCGACGTCCTGGTGGACTGGCTCGGTGCGCGCGAACGTCTGCCTGACTTCGACACCCACATCGCAGCAGCGGCAGTGGCGCCATCCGACGCATCAGCACGGGAGCTCTATGAGGCTCTGGTCACCGAAGCAGCCGAGCGAGCGGGGTATCCGCAGGATGCGGACGCTCGTGAAGGCATGTTCGACCGTCTGCTCGGAGGCCTGCAGCGTCGCCTAAGCTGGTTGGCCGACCGCAGCCGACTGGACGAGCTCGTGATCGCCGCGATCTTCCGCGACGTCGCCGCCTACCTCAGCAGTGCCACGGTCCGCGACGCGGTGCTCGACACCGTGCTCGCCGGCGTCCCCAGGTCAGGCGAGATCGTCCTGGTCAGCCACAGCCTCGGCACCGTCGTGGCGATGGACCTCGTGACACGCCTGCCGGACGCCATCGACGTCGCGCTGCTCGTCACTGCGGGCAGCCCGCTGGGGATGGACACTGTGTTCAACAGGCTCCTCACGAAGGGACCACACCGTCCGAGCGAGGTTGGCGACTGGGTCAACGTCTGGTCACCCGCGGATCCTGTCGCGATCGGGTGCCCATTGACCGACGACTGGGGCCGACCGCTCGTCGAGGTCATCACTGACAACGCGACGAACCGTGCGCACGCGATAGACGAGTACCTGGCCGATGTCCGAGTCGCCAGAGCGATCGGGGCCGCCCTGTAGCCGCCCGAGCATGGCGAGCATGCCTGGGACGTCAGGGACGTGCCTCGAAGACGAGCCTGAAGGGCGTCTCGGTCACCCGACGGA
>DATHVN010000048.1 GCA_035461305.1 Euzebyales bacterium
TCGGTCCTCGGCGCCTTCCTGAAGTGGGGCGCCATCGTCGCGCTCATCGCGATCGTGGCGGCGGTCCTGTTCGGGTTCGAGCTGGGCACGTGGTTCAGCGTGGCGATGATCGCCTACGCGGGTGGGGCCATCCTCTACGACACCAGCAAGGTGCTGCACTCCTACCCGCCGGACCGCGCGGTCGCGGCGTCGATGCAGTTGTTCGCGAGCCTGGCGCTGCTGTTCTGGTACGTGCTGCGCCTGCTCATGCGCCGCTGACCGGGCGCGGCCACCACCGACGTCCGGTGGCGGACCGTGGTAGCGGTAGTGGTGATGCCGCGTGAACCCCGCCCTGCAGTAGAGCGTCAGCGTCGCCTCGTTGTCATCCGTGGTCTGCACGTACACTCGCGTGGCGCCACCGGCACGTGCGTGGCCGAGCGCGGCGACCAACAGGTTCGTCGCGAGTCCTCGGCGCCGGTGGGCCTGCGCGACCTCGACGGCGGTGATGCCCAGCCAGCCGTCGGTGACCGCGATCCTGCAGATCGAGATCGTCTCGCCGCCCTCGGCCACGGACAGGAAACAGGGTGCGCCGGCGCGCAGCACGTCGACCGCGACCTCGGGCAGGCTGCCGCCCAGGTAGTGGTACGCATCGAGCCAGGCGAGGTCCGGGGCATCGCCGAAGGTCACCGGCGGCAGGTCGGGTCGGCTCTGCGTCCGCTCGAGGACGTCGTCGATGGCCGCGGTGAGCACGACCGCGCCCCACCGGTCCACCCAGCCGCGGTCGACCAGGCGGTCTCGCAGGGACGTGCACGCCGGCAGCGGAACCTGCACCAACGGCGGCAGGTCCCGCGTGCGGTACCAGCGGGCCACGCGGCGAAGCACGGCGTCGAGGTCATCGCCTGCGTCGCGCAGTGGCAGCGCAGCGTTCGCACGCCCGGTCCAGCCGCCACCCGCACGTAACAGCCACCCGTCGACGACCTTGGTCTCCAGCCCGGGCCACCCCAGCGCGGCGATCCGCTCGAGCTCGAGCACGTCGTCGGCGCTGGCCGCACCCTCGTGGTGATCGGTCGTCACAGAGGCCTCGTGGGCTGGATGGCCGTGGGTCGGTCGGCTCGAGCCTTCCCGCCGTGGGTGCCGGACGACACGACGCAGGACGCACGTCCGGGGCGTTTCGCATGGTACGTGTGGTGCAGCACAGCTCGGGTGAGCAACACAGCACGGCGTGGTCCGAACAGTTCGGGGGTGTGGGCGAGACGTCGTGCCTGTGCCGACGTCCGGTCCCACCCCCGAAGTACGCGTCCGAAGCTGGTGCAGCGAACTTCACGGTAGCCCCGCCGAGTTCGAGTGGCCCGCGGAGTTCGAGGTGGTGCGCACAGGTCGGTCACAGCGCGACGACTGTCCACCACCCCGAAGTCCGCGTCCGAAGGTGGTGCAGCGAACTTCGAGGTGGTGTCGGCGAGGTCGGGGTGGTGGGATGGTGCGGGTGGGTTGGGTCAACGGTGTCGGGGTGGCTAGGCTGGTGCCACAGGCGTCGACCCGGCCATCACCGGCGAGCCTCCGGAAGAACAGGCGGCGACGCCACAGTAGATCCGGACGGGACCGGCCCGTGACAGCCGGCAACGAAGCGGATCCCGTCACGCGGGATCAAGCGAGGTGGTACCGCGGGCGTCGCGGCGCAGCATCCCCGGCGCATCGTCCTCGCGCACGACCGACAGGGCGACGTGTGCGAGGAGAACGACCCCGATGGTGTACCCCAAGGACGATCCGACGCGTGATGTCTCGGCGGCTGCGAGCTACCCCGAGATCGAACACCGCATCCTGGATCACTGGGCGGCCGACAACACGTTCGAGGCATCCGTACGCCAACGCCCCGCCGGTGAGCACGGCAGCAACGAATACGTCTTCTACGACGGCCCGCCGTTCGCGAACGGCCTCCCCCACTACGGCCACCTGCTGACCGGCTACGTCAAGGACCTGGTGCCGCGCTACAAGACGATGCGCGGCAGCAGGGTCGAGCGCCGCTTCGGTTGGGACTGCCATGGCCTGCCCGCCGAGGTCAAGGCCGAGAAGGACCTGGGCATCAACACCAAGGCCGAGGTCCTCGACCTGGGGATCGCAAGGTTCAACGACATCTGCCGCAGGTCGGTGCTGCAGTACACGCAGGACTGGGAGAGCTACGTCACGCGCCAGGCACGGTGGGTCGACTTCGAGAACGACTACAAGACGCTCGATCTGGACTACATGGAGAGCGTCATGTGGGCCTTCAGGACCCTCTATGACAAGGGGTTGATCTACGAGGGCTTCCGCGTCCTGCCGTACTGCTGGCGGTGCGAGACGCCGCTGAGCAACACCGAGACGCGGATGGACGACGTCTACCGGCCGCGGCAGGACCCAGCGGTGACCGTCGGGGTCACGCTGGACACCGGCGAGCAGGTGCTGGTCTGGACCACGACGCCGTGGACGCTGCCCAGCAACCTCGCGCTGGCGGTCGGTCCCGACATCGACTACGCGGTGGTCGAGCTCGACGGTACCCGCTACATCGTCGGCGAGGCGCGGCTGACCGAGTACGAGCGCGAGCTGGGCGAGGCCGAGACCGTTGGCATGCTCAAGGGCGCCGATCTGGTCGGGCGCACCTACACGCCGCTGTTTGACTTCCTGGCCGACACCCCCAACGCCTTCCGGGTGCTGGCCGGCGACTTCGTCACGACCGACGAGGGCACGGGCATCGTCCACATGGCGCCCGCCTACGGCGAGGACGACCAGACCGCGTGCGCCGAGGCGGGCATCCCCGTGCGGGTCACCGTCGACGACCACACCCGGTTCACGTCGGTCGTGCCCGATTACGAGGGGCTGCAGGTCTTCGAGGCCAACCCCGAGATCATCCGCGACCTCCGCGACGCCGGCGTGCTGCTGCGCCACGACACCTACGAGCATCCGTATCCACACTGCTGGCGGTGCGACACCCCGCTGGTCTACAAGGCGGTGTCGAGCTGGTTCGTCGAGGTCACGCGGTTCCGTGACCGCATGGTCGAGCTCAACCAGCAGATCACCTGGGTGCCCGAGCACGTGCGGGACGGATCGATGGGCAAATGGCTGGAGAACGCGCGGGACTGGTCGATCAGCCGCAGCCGCTTCTGGGGCTCGCCGATCCCGGTGTGGCGCTCGGACGACCCGGACCACCCACGCACCGACGTGTACGGCTCACTGGACGAGATCGAGCGCGACTTCGGCGTGCGTCCCGACGATCTACACCGGCCAATGGTCGACGACCTGGTGCGCCCCAACCCCGACGACCCGACCGGCCGGTCGATGATGCGGCGCGTGCCGGAGGTGCTCGACTGCTGGTTCGAGTCAGGCTCGATGCCGTTCGCGCAGGTGCATTACCCGTTCGAGAACGCCGACTGGTTTGAGCATCATTTCCCCGGCGACTTCATCGTCGAGTACATCGCCCAGACGCGCGGCTGGTTCTACACGCTGCACGTGCTGGCCACGGCGCTGTTCGACCGTCCCTCGTTCCTCACGTGCGTCAGCCACGGGATCGTGCTGGGCAGTGACGGGCGCAAGATGAGCAAGTCGCTGGGCAACTACCCGGACGTCTACGAGATGTTCGACAGCTACGGCGCCGACGCGATGCGCTGGTTCCTGATGGCGTCGCCGATCCTGCGGGGCGGCGACCTGATCGTCACCGAGCAGGGCATCCGCGACAGCGTGCGGCAGGTGCTCAACCCGCTGTGGAGCGCCAACTACTTCTTCACGCTGTACGCCAACGCCGATGGCTACGACGCCACGTGGCGGACCGACTCGTCCCATGTGCTCGACCGCTACGCGCTGGCCAAGCTGCGTGAGCTCGTCGTCGACGTCACCGTCGCGATGGACGCCTACGACATCTCGGGTGCGTGCGCGCTGGTGCGCGGGTTCTTCGACGCGCTCACCAACTGGTACATCCGCCGCGCGCGCGACCGGTTCTGGTCCGGCGACCGCGACGCCTTCGACACGCTGTACACGGTACTGGACGTCACATGCCGGTTGGCCGCGCCGCTGCTGCCGATGATCACCGAGGAGATCTGGCGTGGGCTGACCGGCGGCCGTTCGGTGCACCTGACCGACTGGCCCGAGCCCGACCCGCTGCCCGCGGACGACCAACTCGTCGCAGCCATGGACCGGGTCCGCGACGTGTGCTCGGTCGCGTTGTCGCTGCGGGAGGCCAAGCGACTGCGCGTGCGCCTGCCGTTGGCGTCGCTGACGGTGGCCACGCCCGATGCCAAGGGGCTCGAGGCGTTCCGCGACCTGATCGCCGACGAGGTCAACGTCAAGGAAGTCAGGCTGCAACCCGATATCGACGCGGCCTGCTCGACCGTCCTGACGGTCAACCCGCGGGCGCTCGGGCCACGGCTGGGCGCGGACGTCCAGCGGGTCATCCGCGCGAGCAAGGCTGGGGACTGGTCGGTCGACGGCGACACGGTGACCGTCGGTGGCGTCGAGCTGACGGCCGACGAGTACGACCTCCGGCTGGTACCCGCCGACCCTGACCGCTCGGCGGCACTGCCCGGAGATGTCGGCGTGGTCGTGCTCGACACGGATGTGACGGCGGCGTTCGAGGCCGAGGGCCGCGCCCGCGACGTCGTGCGCGTGGTCCAGCAGGCGCGGCGCGACGCCGGCCTGGACGTCTCTGACCGCATCGTGCTCGGCGTCGACGGTGACGCAGCGGTGCTCGAGGCGGTCCGGACCCACGAGGCGTTCGTCGCGGGCGAGGTGCTCGCCGATGCAGTGGCCTACGGGCCGGTCGGACGCGACGGCCACGTCGTCGACAGCACCGTCGCCGACGGCGAGGCGGTCCGGGTGTCAGTCGCCCGCGCCTGAGCTCCGGCGCGTGTCCAGCCGGCGTTCACAAGCGACCGGACGATCGGTGGTCTGGGCGGGGGTCGGTCACGGGGCATGCCGGGGAAGCCCGCGGTTGCCGTGACACAGCGGGTTTCCGACCCGACGTCGGGACCGCACCGGACACGCACGACCGCCGGCATCCCGACGACGGCGACCGCTGAGCCGGTTATGACCCAGCCGCGGGCCGAATCGACGTCGTCCCGGCCGCGGCCGCATCGGCACGTTCGAGCACGCGTGTGGCGGGGCCCGCGGGCGACCGCCGGCGCACAGGAAGGCGGCGGGCGCGGCCGCAGCGTCACTGGTGCGCGACGCTCGCGCCGCGTCCGGCCCTGCGTGTGCTAGCGCACCACGAGGGTGCGGTGGTTCAGGTGCTCAGCCGCACTCGGGACACGACAGCTCGCGGAGCAGCGTGGGGACGTACACCCCACCGCGGCCACCGCACCGGGCGCAGTCGACGCCTGTGTCCGCCATGCTCGCGCCCGCGGGCAGCCCGTCAGAGACGAGGCTGACGGACGGTTGTTCGAGTGGCGGGAGCCCGAGCGGGCGTGCGGGATGTGGTTCGGCGACCGATGAAGCAGAGCCAGCGGGCATCCAAGCCTCCTGACGCAGCAGCGTCACATACTGGCGTCGCGTCGCCCCGCCGCCTCGGCCAGGACGGACGCGGCGCAACGGATCCCCTGGAGCGTAACCGATGCGACGGCCGCGCGACACTGGAAATTCGCTCGACCGACCAGCCCGATGGACCACGGCGAGACGGCAGTCCGACGCCCGCCCGACCGCCGCCAACCGCTACGCCCCCCGGAAGACGATGACGTGCCAGCGTGCCCGCTCGCACACCGGGCACATCCCGCGACCCGCCCACCTACACTTGCCGCCCGAGCCGCCGTCCGGAGCACTCGAGGTGGGGACATGTCCGAGGCCGTCATCGTCACAACCGCCCGCTCACCGATCGGCCGCGCCGGCAAGGGATCGCTCACGCAGCTGCGGGCCGACGACCTGACCGCGACGATCGTGCGCGCCGCGCTGGACGAGGTCCCCGGGCTGGAACCCACCGAGGTCGACGACCTGCTGCTGGGATGCGGCCTGCCCGGCGGTGAGCAGGGCTACAACATGGCCCGGGTCGTGGCGGTCCTGCTCGGCATGGACCACCTGCCCGGCGCCACGATCACGCGCTACTGCTCGTCGAGCCTGCAGACGACCCGCATGGCGTTCCACGCGATCGAGGCCGGCGAGGGCGACGTGTTCATCTCCGCCGGCGTCGAGATGGTCAGCCGGATGGACAAGGGCGCGAGCGACGGCCTGCCTGACACGAAGAACCCGGTGTTCGCCGACGCCGAGGCCCGCTCGGAGAAGCGCGCCGAGGGCGCCGACGGCTGGCACGACCCCCGTGAGGACGGCGAGCTGCCCGATGTCTACATCGCGATGGGCCAGACCGCCGAGAACGTCGCGGCACTGCGGGGGATCAGCCGCGAGGAGCAGGACGAGTTCGCCTGCCGGTCGCAGAACCTCGCGGAGGCCGCGCTCGACAACGGGTTCTGGGCACGTGAGATCACGCCGATCACGACGCCCGACGGCACTCGGATCACCGCCGACGACGGGATCCGGCGCGGCACGACCATCGACAAGCTCGCCCGCCTCGACCCCGTGTTCCGCTCCGACGGGACCGTGACCGCGGGCAACGCGTGCCCGCTCAACGACGGTGCCGCTGCGGTCGTCGTGATGCGTGAGGCGACGGCGCGCCGACTGGGCATCGAGCCCCTGGCGCGTGTGATCGCGACGGGCGTGACGGGGCTGTCCCCCGAGATGATGGGCCTCGGCCCGGTCGAGGCGTCCCGCCAGGCCCTCGCCCGTGCCGGCATGTCGATCGACGACGTCGACCTGGTCGAGATCAACGAGGCCTTCGCGGCCCAGGTGATCCCCTCCTACACCGACCTCGGGGTCGACATCGACCGGCTCAACGTCAACGGCGGCGCAATCGCGGTGGGCCACCCCTTCGGAATGACCGGCGCGCGCATCACGACGACGCTGCTCAACAGCCTGGCGTTCCACGACGCGACCATCGGGCTGGAGACGATGTGCGTCGGTGGTGGGCAGGGCATGGCGATCATCTACGAGCGGCTCTCCTAGGGTCCTGTCTCGGACCGGTCGTGCACCGAGGGTGAAGCTGCGGCCGAACGCCGGCGGGGACGGCAGACAGACCTGGGCCTGCGCTCAGCCGAGGGGCGGCATGGCGCGGGCGATGATCGCGTCGGTGTCCAGCCCGGTGGGCAGTGTCCCGAACACGGCGTGCCCGCCGTCGAGCCGTGTGGCGCACCACGCGTCGGCGACCGGCGCCGGCGCGTGCCGGACCAGCAGCGCGCCCTGGACCAGCGCGGCGAGCAACCCGGTGATGCGTCGCGCGCGGTACTGCGCGCCGTCCGTGTCCGCCAGCTCGCGGCGCAGCGCGGCCACGGCGGCGTCGAAGCGCGCGTCGCCGCCGGCCGCGGCGTCGACCTCGTCCAGCACAACCTCCGCCGCCTCGGAGTCGCGCACGATCGCACGCAGCACGTCGAGGGCCTGGATGTTGCCGGCTCCCTCCCAGATCGAGTAGAGCGGTGCCTCGCGGTACAGCCGCGGCATGCCCGACTCCTCGACGTAGCCGTTGCCACCCAGGCACTCGAGCGCCTCGGCCACGGCCGCGACCGAGCGCTTGGTCGTCCAGTACTTGGCGACAGGCACCGCCAGGCGTGCGAACTGCCGCTCGCGCTCGTCGCCGGCGTCGGCGCGCCCGAAGGCGGCGGCCAGGCGCAGCGCCACCGCGGTCATGGCCTCCGACTCGACGGCCAGGTCGGCGAGCACGTTGACCATCGCGGGCTGGTCGACCAGATGGCGGCCGAAGGCCCGGCGGTGGGCCGCGTGATGGCTGGCCTGCGCGACGGCGTGCCGGGTGGTCAGGGCCGCGCCGATCACGCAGTCCACACGTGTCGCGACCACCATCTCGATGATCGTCGCGACCCCGCGGCCCTCGTCGCCGACCTGCCAGGCGACTGCGTCGCGGAGCTCGATCTCGCTCGAGGCGTTCGCACGGTTGCCGAGCTTGTCCTTCAGGCGCTGCAGGTGGAACCCGTTGCGGGTGCCGTCGGGCAGCACGCGCGGCAGCAGGAAGCATGTCAGGCCGGCGGGCGCCTGGGCGAGCACGAGGAACACGTCGCTCATCGGCGCGGAGCAGAACCACTTGTGTCCGGTCAGGACCCAGGTCCCGTCCCCCGCACGGTCGGCACGGGTGGTGTTGGCACGTACATCACTGCCGCCCTGCTTCTCGGTCATGGCCATGCCGGCGGTGAGGCCCGGCTTTGTGTCGGGCGCGGCGAGCGTCGGGTCGTACCGCCGCGACACGAGGCCCGGCTCCCACCGCATTGCCAGGTCCGGTTCGCGGCGCAACGCTGGCACGACGGCATGGGTCATCGAGATCGGGCATCCATGTCCGAGCTCGGTGTGGCACCACACGTAGAACCCGGCGGCCCTGGCGACGTGGGTCGAGCCCGGCGGCACGTCACCTGCGACGAGATCGCCTGCCCAGGGGCCCCCGGCGAGCCCGGCTTCGATCGCGGCAGCCATCAGCTGGTGGTACGCGGGGTGGTAGTCGACCTCGTCGATCCGGTGGCCGAAGCGGTCGTGCGTGCGGAGATGCGGCGGGTTGGCATCGGCCTCCGCCGCCCACTGCTGTGCCCGCGCACCGCCGGCGAGCCTGCCGATCGCGTGCAGAGCGTCGACGTACCAGCCAGCCCCTTCCCGCACGACGGCGTCGAGCAGTGGTGGGTGGCCGGCGACGTCCCAGTCGAGCAGCGGCAGCGGCTGGTTGCTGACCTCGTGGGTGACCCACGACGCCGCGGCGCGTGGGCCGTGGTGTGGCTGGGTGTCAGCGGTCATGCTGGTAGTGTGACGACCTTCCAGGCCGGCGTCACGTGCTACGGGAGGCAGGCATCCGGCGAGGCGGCCGATCTCGGGACGCCGCCCGCGGATCGGTGCTCAGCCCCGGCAGACCACCTCGCCGTCCAGGATCGAGCCAGCCGCGGTCGCTGGCACCCCAACGCCGCCACGCGGCAACGCGGTCCTCCGAGCTCGTCGGCGCCGGTCAGCCCACGCTCGAGCGCCTGCGCGGCGAACCTTGACGACCGGATCCTGTCGGCCCACAGGTCGCTCCACCAGGCACGGTCCTCGTCCGTGGCGTGGCACCACACCGAGGCCGAGGGCGTGATCTCGGCGAAGCCAGCGTCCAGCGCCCAGCCGAGCAGCCGGCGCCCGGCGTCCGGGCTCCGCCTCGTTGCCCCTGGCCACGGCCACGTAGCGCTCCAGCCACCGGTCCAGTCCCGGGTCCTCGGGGTACCACGCGAACCCGGCGTAGTCGGCGTCGCGGGCGGCGACGACCGTCGTCGCGCACGACCGCCACAGCTCGCCAGCACCGCGACCGGACCGGAGACGTGCTGGAGCACCTGGTGGGCGTGGACCACGTCCAAGGACCCGTCCGCCACGTCCAGGTCGTGGGCGTCGCCGACGCGGAGCTCGACCGTGGTCACGCCGGCCTCCGCGGCGTGACGTCGTGCCTCGTCGAGGACGTCGTCGACGTGGTCGATCCCGACGGCCGGCCCGGGCACCACGTGGCGAGCGAGGTCGACCGTCGGCGTCCCGGGGCCGCATCCCACGTCGAGCAGTGCCAGACCCGGCCGCAGGTGGGTGCCGCAGGTAGGCGGCCGAGTTGGCGACCGTGCGCCAGCGAGCGCAGGACGCTGTCGTGGTGGCCGTGGGTTTAGGTGTCGCGCGGTGCCGTCATGCGCCGCCCCCGGCCCAACCCGGTCCCTCAGTCGAACAGGCTGCGCTCGCGCAACCCGGGCCACGGTGCCGGCTCCTCCCGGATGAACAGCTCGTACGGCGCGATGCGCGCCATCAGTTGGGGTGGCACCCGGCTCATGGGACCAGTGCCACCGCGCTGGCTGACGTGGCACGCCGCGGCGGCGACCTTGGCCGGCCAGCCCCGCCTGACGTCGATGCGAGTCGTGATCCGCGCCGGATCCATGCCGACGCGGGTGAGGTCGACGTCGGCGTTGACCCCGACCCGTGTGGGATCGCGGCCGACGAGGCGCATCGCCCGGGTCAGCACCTTGATCCAACGGTTCGACCGGGTCTCGCTGTAGAGCCGGGCGGACCGGAACGGCACACCGCGGTCGGGGAAGCGCGCGGGATCCCCAGCAGCCTCGAAGGCCGCCCGCACCACCACGTGGCAGCGGATGTGATCGGGGTGGTGGTACCCGCCCTGCTCGTCGTGGGTCACCACGACGTCCGGCCGGATCTCGCGGAGCAGGCCGACCAGCACCCCCGTCGGGTCCTGCGGGTCGACGTTGATGAACGCCTGCGGATCGTCGTTGCGCGGGTCACCGGTGTACCCGGAGTCGCGGTACGACAGGTGGTGCAACGTCGCGCCGAGCTGCTTGGCGGCGGCGCGCAGCTCCTCGCGGCGGACCTCGGCGAGCGCATCGCCGTCGGGGAAGCCCGCCGCCGGTGCACCTGCCGCTCCGTCGGTCATCGTGACGATGTGCACGTCGACGCCCGCGGCGCTGTGCACGGCGAGCGTGCCGGCCGGGCCGAAGGACTCGTCGTCGGGATGCGCGAAGACACCCAGCAGTCGTCTGCTCATGTGGTGGCAGCCTACTCAGACAGTTCTGCGTCGTCGTCCGTGCCGATCGCGCCGGCGGACCCGCGGCCGTCGCGCAGTCGGTCGACCACGCCGCCGAGATCTCCCATGCGCTCGACGACCGTAGCGGCGCCCGCGGCGACGAGCATGTCACCGTGCCCGTCGAGGCAGTGTCCGGCCCCCGCGAAGCCGACCACCCGCATGCCGGCGGCCACGCCGGCGCGCACGCCGTTCGGACTGTCCTCGACCACCACGCACGCCGACGGGTCGACGTCCATGGAGGCGGCGGCGTGCAGGAACAGGTCGGGCGCCGGCTTGCCCCGGTCGACCAGGTCCGCCGAGTACACGCGGGGCCCGCGGCGGCGAGCTCCGTGCGCCACCGCTCGGGCGTGAGGCCATGAACCGCCGCACGTAGTGCGCGCGGTCGTAGTGCACACCGACGTCGGCGAGATGCGACCGCTCGGTCGCGATGTAGACGGACCCGCTGTCGACCAGCACGCCGTCGGAGTCGAAGATGATCATCCTGGTCGTCTCGCTGACGCTCGACTCCCCAACCGGCTCGAGGGCCGTCTCCCAAGAGACCCCACCCTAGGCCAGCAGCTCCGCAGCTCGCGGCACTCCCAATGGCCCAGGGACCGCCTGACGGCCATATCCGATGACACAGAACTTGCAGGCCGGACCTTGGCAATGGCGCTGCGTTGTCTAGGTTGAATGCACGGCGCCGCCCGCGGAGGGGTGACGCGGACGGTACGGCACGACGAGGTGTCCCATGCCGAGCAGAACAGTGCGCGTGGTGAACGACAGCGGCCTGCACGCCCGCGCCGGTCGGGTGTTCGTGAAGTCGGCGCGCGACCAGAAGTGCGCTGTGACGGTGCGCAAGGGCGAACGTGTCGTCGATGGGCGTTCGACGATCTCGGTCATGACGATCGACTGCGGACCCGACGACCAGATCGAGATCAGCGCCGACGGCGAAGATGCCGAGCACGCGCTCGCCGCGCTGGTGATGCTCGTCGAGAGCGGGCTCGGCGAGCTTTGACACCCCGGGACTCAGCCCGGTTGGCGCAGGATCGCCGCAGCGCGGTCCTGACGACGCCTCGGCGGCTGGGTGGGCCGAAGAACGGGCTCGTCGCGGTCCCCTGCGCCCGTCCGGACGGTGTCGTCGTCCCCGACGGCGTCTTCGATCGTGTAGGTAAATGTCGGGCACTGCGGCGTGCAGCACCCGGAAGGCTTCCTCGAGGCGGGCCCACGGCCGTCACCCGATCAGTTGCTCGACGACGTCGGGCGCCCAGAGGCGGTCGGGGCTGCGTCGTCGCCCGCCGCGTTCAGCGTGGCAGCCGCGTTGGCCGTGAGGTCCGGCACCATGGCAATCGCATTCGACGGTGACCGTCCAGGATCACGGGCACCATGGCACTGCGGTGGATGGGAACCCTTGGCGGTCCGTCGTCGTGGAACATCGTATGAGCTTGTATCGTCATCCCCGGTCTCGTTGGCGCGAGTGGTCATGGTCCTCGTCGCTCCTGGCGATGGCCGCGTGTCGAAACGGCGGGACCTCGAGCGCCGAAGCCGGCTCCGACCGCCACGACAGCGCGTCGGCCTCCGAGAACCCCGACCGCGTGAGCGCCGCCTCTGACGCTGTACGTCAGTAACCAGAGCGTCGAGTTCACCACCAAGGCCGGCAGACCGCGCTGGGCTGTGGTCGACTGCTGGTCGTACCCGGAAGACGGCGCACGGACTTCACCTTCGACATCAGTGACGAGCCGATCGGTTTCGCCTGACCAGGTCTCTCGGCGGACCTCGCGCCGCACCATCCGGACTCCACCTCGTCGAAGATCATCAGCCCGCGAATCCGCCCGCGTGTCGACGCTCTCCAAAGCCTCACCCTGGTGGTGCGACGTCACGACGTCCGGTGGTCGACGGCCTCGACTTCCTCGAACACGCCGACGCTGGGCTCACCGACGACGCCAGCGTCCCCGACTGCCGCGTACAGCTCCGGGTCGTCGCGCCCCGCCGCGGCCTGCTCGGCGGACGTGAACGCCGAGATGATTGTGATCGTGTTCGGGTCGTCGATCTTGCGGCAGATGGAGTGGGACATAGCTCCACCATGCGACGGCGGGTGCGCGTCGAAGACGTCTTGAAGCGGTCGTAGGCCTCGACCTCCTGGGTCACGATGAGCAGGAACATGCGCAATCACCTCGCGCATGACAGCTGGACGGATCTGTGACGTGGCTGGTCCCCGCGGCGCGGCACGGTGGCCGGAGGACCGCGCAGCCCCACCCAGCGGCCGCCGCTCGTCTCTCTCGCTGGCTGGCATGGTCGCAGTGTCGACGCCAGGCGCCAATACACCAACCGCAGGACTGCCGGGATGCCGCGCGGCATTGACTCGGCTTGAGTGACGGTACGTCGTACTGTGGAGCAGGCGGATGGAGGCCGATAATGCGGTCGATGAGCTGGTGGGCACGGCAGCGCTGTGACTCGTCGGCAGGTGCCGATCCGAGCCAGTGATCAGAGCGGTATGGGACGTCCGCGTGGCCGGCATCGAGATCGTGGCGCAACTGTGAATCCGGCGACCGGGGAACCGATGGCGACGCGACGACCGATGGTGACCAGGGGCGAGCGTGGACCGGACTTCGTCGCGCGTCGGGGAGACGGCCAGCCGACTCGCTTCTACGGGTACGCCGGTGGTTCGCCGGTCGTGGTTGTGTTCTCCGGCGCCGACGGCGGACCGGCAGCCCGCGCCGTGCGCGACCACATCGTCGGGGCGCTTGATCGCGATGTGCGCGTGTATGTCATCGCCACCGGCCCAGAGATCACCGACAACACGACGTTTCACGACCCTGATGGGATGGTGCACGCGGCCTACGGCCTCGACGCGGACGACGATCCCGCCGTCGTCGTGCTCGATGCCAACGTGCGCGTCGCAGCGGCCCACGTGCACCGCGATCCCGAGACGACAGTGTCGCGGGTCGCCTCGGTGGTCGCGGAGGTCACCATCGCCGGCGAGGGGTCGACGATCCGACGCCATGCGCCGGTGCTGTTGATACCTCACGCGCTCGACCTTGCACTGTGCACACGACTGATCGAACTGTGGGCGTCCTCGGACACCGCGGAGACAGGTGTGGAAGCCACCGCAGGAGGCGCGCGCGGCGAGGCAACCGATCGGTCGCGAAAGCGGCGTCGCGACCACACGGTCACCGATCCCGGATTGCTGCGGACGCTGTCATCGCACGTCGGGCGACGCGTCATGCCTGAGCTCCGCAAGGCGTTCGCCTACGAAGCGAAACGGTTCGAGGGCTTCAAGATCGGGTGCTACCTCGCCGAGGACCGGGGCTTCTTCACTGCACACCGCGACAACATCAGCCCGACCACGGCGCACCGCAAGTTCGCATTGACCTTGAACCTCAACGACGACTATGAGGGCGGCGAACTGCGGTTCCCCGAGTACGGGCCTGACCGCTACCGACCGGCTGCCGGCGAGGCGCTGGTGTTCTCGGGCGCCCATCTGCACGAGGTGTTGCCGGTCAGCCGGGGGCGGCGCTTCGTGCTGCTGTCGTTTCTGTTCGGAGACCTACCGGCAGCAGCGTGAGCCAGCGGACCCCGCGTGCTGGCAACCACGTGGAACTTCGCGCCGCCGTTCGTCTTGAACCTGCTGACCGACAGGGTCTCCAACCTCGAGGTGCGGGGAGCTGCCCGATTCTTGGACGAGTGTGACGTCGCTGCGCATGATCGGATGGCGGCGCGAGGTGTCGCGGACAGGACCCTTGCGCTAGGGGTGGTATCTGTCCGCGATCACATCGGCAGTGGTCGTCGCGTGGACAGAAGTCACCCGTGGCAGGCGGGAAGTGTCCACGATGCCCGGCCACTCGGCGTCCCCGGCACTCTGGCGGCTGGCCGGCACCCCGGATCGTTCCTTCGCCCCTTCTCCGGATGCCGTTGGCCTCTGGCCCGCCCGCCAGGATCGGCAGCAGGCTGTGCCCGTTGGGGTGGTGGCGTATGGGCGCTCGGAGCTTGAGATGCCAGTCATCGAACGGACGATCCGGATCGGGGGTTCCGCCCGAAGATGTCGGTCCAGGTCCCCGACGCGTAGCCATCGCTGAAGCACCAGGCTGGCAGGCCGCGACCACGCCCTGACGTAGGAAAGCCTGCCATGACGTTCCCGAGTGCGTCGGTGTCCGGTGTGCGGCCTCCGGCTGTCGGATCTGCTTTCTCCGCGACCACAACGCGGCACCGGACGGCTGACATCAGGGCTGTCCGACGGATCGCGAGTCAGTCCGGCACACCGGCGGGCGTCATTCGATCCATGACCTCACACCGCCACAGGTCAAGCGGCACCTCGACCTGTCGCCATCGTCGTTGCCGCGGTCGTGGTCGCCGCGACGGCACGGATAGGCGCGCGCCCCGCCGGCTCGGTCGTCGTCGATGCCGCACCTTCGGCGACGCCGACGGCCGACGGCGCGGTCACCTGGTCGCCGCTGGAGCGGTCAACCGGCACCACGCTGTCGCTTGCCTTC